>CABMCA010000095.1 GCA_902384525.1 uncultured archaeon | reverse complement strand
TTTGGTCTTTGCCTTAAAAAATAGTTAACTTTTCGATAATTGTCGTTTATGGAGATAGATTTGTTATCAGGTTGTTCTCTTTTCCGTCGATAGAATCGGCAAATCACTGGATTTTAGGATTGTGCCTCTAACTCCGATATCAATATTTTAATAATAGCAAAGATACCAAAAAGATAAAAAGCATATTGGATGAAAATAAATTCATTCATTTTCCTCTCCCTCTTTAGCGGTTTGTTTAGATTCAGACGCTTCTTTCATCTGGCGAAATAAATCCTCAGGGTCCAAATTATGATATTTACACATTTCATAAAGTTTTTTTGCTGTCTTCTCACTAAGTTCTAGTTTTTCAAATTTTGTCTCATCTAAAAAATTCTCCTCTTTTTGATCTATGATAAACACAGTCTTTCCAACAAAATTAGTTAATCCAAGTATTTTTCCATCAGGCGTTACATTTCTAACAAGAACCTCAGAAGGTTCAGAAACTGTAAGTGATAATTTTGTATTATCTGTTGGGATAATTACTCTTATAGCTTCCCTCTCGCTTTTAATCCCAGAAATTTTTCCATGTTTTGGAACTTTTTTGGGTAATAATAAGTCAATATTCTCAATTTTAATTTCCATATACTCTAAAATGGTATTATTCTTATATATAATTTTCCCTATTACGCACTTTTAGTACCTAATAGGTACAAAATACCCCTAATAGGTACTAAAAATAATGTCCTTAATCAAATCACTCCCATCTCCGTCAACCTCTCCGGCAGATACTTATCCGTAACATAATCCAGCCCCTTCCCTGCAAAAGCCTGCTGTTCAGCCTTCTTTCCTATCTTCAGCATCAGGTTTATCTGGTCTTTCCAGTATGGCGTATCAAATCTCGGATCAGTAAGCTCGCTCTCAAGCGCCTTGATGTCCTGGTCATTGAGCTTGTCCGTGGAAAGCTGGTATTCCACAATATCAGATGTCTGAACACCGATAAATTTCGCCGCCGGTGTTGCCATGAACTCAGATAGATGCGCGCTTTTGATGGCGCCATAGGCTACGCTTGCGTATATGCGGAAACTCCAGGGATCACCATCCGTAAATACCACAACAGGCAGCTTGAGTTCCTCGTTCATGCGTTTTATGATGCGCCGCGTGCTTCGTGCTGGCTGGCCCTTCAGATGCACCAGGATGGCATCGAATTTTTCATCAAAACCGTTTTCGATAAGCCTGTCCTGCATACCGCCTGTCTCGATTGCGATAATGAACTTGGCATCATGCTCCACGAACTTTATGGTCTCAACATTGTAAGGTATCTGGTATCCTGCCTCGCCAACCTCGTCCTGGCAATGCATGGTGCGGTCGCCGCGTTTTGTTAATTCCTTGATCTTTATGGGGCCATACAGTGTCGCGCCATTCTCCTCAGGGCGCACATGGAAATCCTCGCGCTGCAAGCCTGTTATGATCTCAAGGTCTTCTATCAGGCGGTCGCTTTCGGCCTGTTCGTTGAATTTTGCGATATCCCAGTTCTCGCTGATGTAATACAATTCTCTCAGGGTTGAGCTCTTATTCTGGTCAAGATGCCCTTTCATCAAGAGTTCCACAACATGCGATGTCTTAAGAAGCTGAGTTGCGCCCTTTACGGTTTTTGCGCTGCGCATGCTCTCGCTATCCCCATAGACCCACACATCGCTGTCCGTGTTCAATTCGATGTTCTTCTTGGTGCGTGAGGGCAACGTGATATGAGGGATGGTCTCGCTCTCGAATTGCTCATAGAAATCCTGGATGAGTTTCTTTAAAGTAGTCTTTGAGAGGGAATCCCGTATTTCCTTATTGCTTTTTTCAGTTTCATTCATACATTCACTGCCTTTGCGCCTGTTATAAGTTCGCTCTCAATGCCCTCAACCACAAGCTGCGGCAGTTTTGCCGCTTCTTCAAGAGTTATATCCAGCCTGTAAATGACGGCTTTTTGCTCACCAGGCTTGAGCGATATCTTCCACACATAATCGATCTGGTTCCCCATAGGGATCTTCTTGGGCTCAGGACTTGGCGAACCGATAGAATATGGAAGCGTCTCATGAAGATTAAAATGATGCACAGAATCCCCGTGATTTTTAAGATGTATCTCTACTTCACATCCCTTGCCGTTTTGCTTAACCACGCGCTGGCAAAATACATTCCTCATTATTTTTGCAACGATAGGGGTAATATCAGGTGTGGGACGCTCCAGTATCTCACCCACTTTCTTTGCTATGCGCGGCAGGATCGAATAAATTATTTCTTCTTTTTCGCGCCTTTTTTCAAGATTATCCTGCCTTGACAGATAATTCTTGAGCCTTCGCGCCACATCCTTGAGGGCAAGTTCCACCTCACTTATAATTTCAGGTACATCAGCTATTGCTTCTTTTGATTCGGAGGTAAAAGGGATATGCGTTGATGCCACATGCACAAGAATTATTGCAGGACCGATAGGCAATGAGCCGCCCGGCTGGTTTAGCGAGTAACTCCTCCAGTTAAGATTCTCAATCGCATGCGTTATGGCACATGCTCCCTGCTGGTATAGAAGAGGCACACGATTTGCAAACCGCAGTATCTCTACCTTTTCTTCCTTTGGGAGATTGCCGCCATAAGCAATGCCGGCTTCCACCTGGAATGGATGACCGTTATGCACAGATGCAGGGCGTGTTGTGGTTTCAATAAAATCCACGGTATGTTCTTTCCCAACTCCTTTGCGGATAAGTTCCTCGGTTATGGGAGACAGGCAGTCAGTGGATGGCGCCAGGATCTTGACGATCTTGAATGCCCCGTGAAGCCTTTTTGCTTCATCCAGCTTGATCGCTTTTGGATTGGTTTCAGGACCCAGGCTTGCTTTCATGCAGATCTCATCAGCGGTCTTTGGCCCCATTCTTGAAAATGAGCTTCGCAAAAATGAATCAAGCCTATCTGTTTCACAATACCTGAGCATCTTCATTAACGTACCAAGTTCAATACCATGAGGATGCGGCAGTATCTCCTTAGCCTGCAAAGGCAGTTTGTCGGTCGCCCTTTCAAAGATTACCTGGTTATTATCAGGTTCGATAAGAGTAACGCGGGCATGGGGATTTACGATCGCCGTATCCCTTAGGTATTCATAAACAGATTGTCTTCGTCCCTTGACATACGAGGCTTCCATCTCAAGTTCAAGACGAGTTCCCCGCATCCTGTCCCAGTCTACGATCTTATCAACAAGTATCTCAGGTTCGTTGGTATGGGTGTTTATAAGCAATTCAAAATAATGAGCCGGAGCATTGCGGTCTATTTTGGAAATAATTTTTACGGGCCTGCCTGAAGTTAACTGGGAATAAAGAACGGTCGCAGAGATGCCGATGCCCTGCTGGCCGCGGCTTTGTTTGACCGCATGAAAGCGTGAGCCATAAAGCAATTTTGCAAAAACCCTGGGGATCTGTTCTTTCACGATCCCGGGCCCGTTATCTTCAACTATCAGGGTTAAATTCGTCCTTGATGTATTTTCAAGTTTAATAAAAATATCAGGTAAGATGCCTGACTCTTCACATGCGTCAAGAGAATTATCTACAGCTTCTTTTACGGATGTTAACAGGGATCTTGTGCCTGAGTCAAAACCCAGTATCTGCCTGTTCTTTTCAAAAAATTCGGCGATACTAATGGCCTTTTGCTTTTTTGCCAGTTCCTCTGCAATGACCATTAAGCATCCCTTTAGAGTTCAGCACCCACTATTGTTTGAGTAGCCGTGATATTTTCACTCTCTCTTATCGTATCAACAAGTTTGTTTAATGCGCTCAATCCCTCAACATTGCTTATTACAACAAAATCATATTCCCCGAACACATGATATACATCTTTGATTCCTTTTACTTTTACAAGCTCATTGTAAGCTGCTTTTTCCTGCCCTGGTACTACATTCACAAGTGTTACTCCAATTACCAACTCATATCACTGGTCCTTTGATTTTTGATTCTAATTATAAACAATGATAACCTTAAGTACTAAAAAGGTTTGTATATAATGGGAGTTGGGTTTTCAGATTAAGTCAATATATCATCAATCAAGGAAAACCTCATATATAATAAATAACAATTTCCTTATTAAAGAATCTAGGGTGTGTGTATTTATGAGATCAACAAAATCGGTGTGCCCTGAGTGTCTTGCAGTTATCGATGCTTCGATAATTGAAGAGAATGGAAAAATGATTCTTGAAAAAACATGCACAAAGCACGGCCATTTCAAGGATATCTACTGGTCTGACCCGAAGCAGTTCAGACGTTTTGAACGTTACTGGCATGATGGCAGCGGTGTAATGAATTCAAGCGGACCTGATGGGAATTGCCCCCAGTCATGCGGGATATGCACATCTCATAAAACAACTACAATTCTTGCCAATATTGATGTCACGAACCGCTGCAACCAGGCATGCCCGGTATGTTTTGCCAATGCTTCAGCATCAGGTTATCTTTATGAACCAACATTATCCCAGATCAGGGCAATGATGCAGATGCTTCGAAATGAAAAGCCAGTACCCTGCCCTGCCATTCAGTTTTCAGGGGGTGAGCCCACGATGCGCGAGGATATCGTAGAGATCGTAAAGATGGCCCGTGAATTTAATTTCACACAGGTCCAGATGGCAACCAACGGGATCAAACTTTCAAGGAGCCTGGAATTATGCAGGCAATTAAATGAGGCAGGTCTTCATACCGTTTATCTGCAATTTGACGGGGTGACCGAAGAACCCTATATCAAGAACCGGGGCTTCAATGCGCTCCCGATCAAACTCAAAGCGATCGATAATTGCAGAAAAGGGGGACTTACCAGCGTTTCTCTTGTTCCCACACTTGCAAAAGGCGTAAACGATATGCAGGTAGGCGATATTATCCGCTTTGCCATAAAGAATATGGATACTGTAAAAGGGATCAATTTCCAGCCAATTTCATTCGCAGGAAGGATAAATAAAGAAGAGAGGATGGAGAAAAGAATTACTATTTCAGACTTATTTAGATTGATTGATGAACAGACAGAAGGGGCGATTACCGCGGATGATTTCTACCCTGTACCTTTTGTTGTACCCATCTCTCATTTTGTTAGTGCCGAGGAAGGTATCCCCAATATTGAATTCACTGTACATCCGCATTGCGGAACTGGCACATATCTTTATATTGAAAACGGAAAAATTATTCCCATAACCCGCTTTATCGATGTGGAAGGGCTTCTTGAATATATTGATGACCTGGCCCTGAATGAGGACAAATGGATTGGCAAGTCCCTTGGAAAAATAAAACGGATAGGAAGTCTTATATCAGCATTACCCAGGTACATTGATACCTCAAAGGCGCCAAAATCGATCGACGTGAAAAAATTATTTATCGATGTTCTAAAGGAAGGAACAGGGGAAGCTACCAAGGAATTCCACAGGCATACTCTCTTTATCGGCTCCATGCACTTCATGGATCTGTATAATATAGACCTTGAGAGGATCAAGAGATGCGGGGTTCATTATGCAACACCCGATGGAAGGATCATTCCTTTCTGTACTTATAATACGATCCACAGGGCGCAGGTGGAGAAAAAATTCTCAACACCATTATTAAAGGTAAGAGCATAATGAGTCATCAGATTTAAAAATGCCCATCTTTGATTCCAATTCTAATTCCAATTCTGATCCTATTTATCTTCCCAGATACCTGAAAGTAATGAGAGATAAACTCCCATCCCAATTCCTTATTTCCCAATCCATACATGTTGATTTCAGCCGGGATTCGGGTATTCATGACCTCTGGAAATTACATGAGGAGGGCATGAAATCATTCAGGGAAAAATTTGATAATGTAAACTCTGTTGAAGAACTTCTTCCACGCACAGCGCCTTCTCTTCTTGACCTGAAAGTTGCTATTGCCGATAAAATTCTCCAGGATTGCCATTTCTGTGAACGCAGATGCGGAATAAATCGGAAAAAGAAGGAAACAGGATATTGCCGGATGGATGCTGTCTCCCGATATTCTGCCGAGTTCCTGCATCATGGTGAAGAACCGGAACTTGTGCCTTCACATACGATATTTTTCACGGGCTGCAATTTTTCCTGCGTCTATTGCCAGAACTGGCAGATATCGACTGCGCCGAAAAGAGGCATTCCGATATTGCCAGAGGAACTTGCACGCAAGATAACGTTGCAGCGGGCGTATGGTTCAAGAAATGTGAATTTCGTAACGCCCACGCCGCATACTCACACCATCCTGAAAATCCTGAATGCGCTAAAGGTAAATGTCCCGGTTGTGTGGAATTCCAACATGTATTATTCCATGGAGATCGCAAAGCTCCTTGATGGTGTGGTGGATGTGTATCTAGGGGATTTTCGATATGGGAATGATGAGTGCGCCCTGAAATATTCAAATGCTGCGGATTACTGGTCTATTGCGACGCGAAATTTCAAGACAGCATACATCATGGGTGAAATACTGCTGCGCCAGCTTGTTATTCCAAACCATATCGAGTGCTGTACAAAACCTGTCGTTGAATGGACAAAAGAGAATGTCCCGAAGGTGAGGTTTAACCTGATGTTCCAGTATTCTGCGCATTACAGGGCAAGTGAATTTCCCCGGATCAACAGGGCGCTGACAGGTGAAGAATGCCAGAAAGCAATTGATATTTTGAAAAAATCCGGGCTTGCAGACGTAATGATTTAGGTTTAAGTTTAACATCCGGACATACCTCCAGATGTGTAGTCCTGAAGAGATAACCTATTTAAATCAGAATTACTATCTTATTAAATGATAAGGGGAGTTTAATAATTATGGTAAATATTGCTATAGCATGTCAGGGAGGAGGTAGTCATACAGCTTTTACCGCAGGCGTGCTGAAAAGAATTCTAAAAGAAAATGAGAAAAAGTACGATATTATAGCTCTTAGCGGAACATCAGGTGGTGCTATATGTGCTTTATTGACCTGGTATGGCCTATTAACAGGGGGCAGCGATAAAGCGATCAAGCTGCTGGACTCTTTTTGGAAAGATATTTCCGCGAATACTCTTGGAGATATGCTCCTGAATGAATGGATCGTTGAAACATCTTATATTCAGGATAAAATTTTAATCCCACAGGTAAGCCCATATGATTTTCCACCTTTTTATCAGAAGTATCTGAGGAGCCTTATTGAAAAGCAAGTGGATTTTGAAAAAATTAATGAATTCAAGAATCCAAAACCTGAATTGATTATTGGGGCAGTTGATGTTTTGTCAGGTAATTTAAGCGTTTTTAAAAATTCCATGGTCAGTTCTGATGTGATCATGGCTTCAGCTGCAATACCAACTTTCTTTCGGGCAGTGCCTGTTGATTCATCTTTGTTCAGCTGGGATGAAATTCCAGGAAACGATAGCAAAAGACTTATTGACTTTCTAAAAAAGAATTATAGTATTGATTGGTTAAAAACAGCAAAAATTGAAAAAATCGATGATAATAAGACCATCAGGGCATCTGTTGAAGGAAATTATCTGTCTATAAGTCTTAACAATGAAAAAAATAAGGCAAACCTAAAAATCGATGATGGTAGAATTGATGAATTCATTGCGGAGACAGAAAATGGTACGTTAAATATAATTAAGAAAAGTCAATATTGGGACGGTTTGTTTTCACAGAATCCTCCTTTACGGGATTTTGTTGATGGAGTTAATGTAAAACCTGATGAGATATGGGTGATCCAGATCAATCCAGAAAAAATTCCAAAATTACCAGAATCAGTAGGAGCTATCCGGGATCGGCGAAATGAACTTGCAGGAAATCTTTCATTATACCAGGAGTTATATTTTATCGAAAAAGTAAATGAATGGATAGAAAAGGGATTATTAAAAAAAGGAAAATATAAACGTATTAATGTTAGATTCATTAAAATGCTATGGGAACTGGATGTTGAAACAAAGCTGGATCGAAATCCGAAATTCATAGAAGATATGATGAGCTATGGTGAAGAACAGGCCGGGGAATTCATGAAGCAACTGCCATCAAAACCCATCAAAAAGGAACAATTCAGTAATGTTATATATAAATAATTCTTGATGCATATATTCCACTCCTTTGCGGTGATCAAATCAAATCATACACCGCAAAGCGTGCCAAGGATATTTATAGTAACGTTACTTTATGAACATTATCATTGCTATGAGTGACCTTGGTTTCTTGAGAGATTTTGTCATTATTTTTAGTGCTGCGATAGCTATTAATTTCTTGTTCTATCGTCTTCACATTGCCCCGATTGTAGGTTATTTGATCGCGGGAGTGCTGCTTGGTCCTTCGATGCTTGGCATCATATATGATGCGGGCCTGATCGAGGTGCTGGCTGAAGTGGGTGTAATTTTACTATTGTTTTTGATCGGGATTGAATTCTCGATCGAAGAACTTGTCAGGATCAATCGTTCGGTGTTTCTTGGCGGATTTATTCAAGTCTTTTTAGTTACTGTAGTGGTTCTGTTAATTTCTCTTTCCTTCGGTATTTCCATTGAAAAAGGTATTTTTATGGGTCTTCTGGTTGCAATGAGCAGCACAGCTATTGTATTTAAAGTGCTCTCAGACCGTGGTGAAATGGACTCTCCGCAGGGCCGGATTTCGGCCGGGATCCTGATCTTCCAGGATCTCAGTGTTGTAGTATTAGTTTTAGTTTTGCCAATGCTGGCCGGAAGGTCCGGTTTTTCTGCTTTTAATGTTTTATCGAGTCTTTTTTGGGCATTCGCTATCATGGGCCTTGTTATCGTAGTAGCCAGGTTCGTTGTTCCATTAATACTGGACAATATAGTACAGACACACAGCCGTGAGTTGTTTTTGATCAGCATTGTCCTTATCTGCATAGGAACTGCCTGGCTAACATCGCTTGTGGGTTTATCGCTGGCACTTGGCGCTTTTCTTGCAGGTCTTGTGATCTCTGAATCGCATTACGGGCACCAGGCATTCAGTGAAATCCTTCCTCTTAAGGATATTTTCGTTATTCTTTTCTTTGTTTCAATTGGTATGCTGCTGGATATAAATTCTGTAATTCGCAATCCGTTTTATGTACTTCTGGGGGTGCTTGCAATTCTTGTGATCAAATTTATTGTTGGAATGCTTGTACCTGTTGTGCTGGGTTACCCTATCCGGATAGGGGTACTTGTCGGAGTAATCCTTTCCCAGATCGGTGAATTCTCTTTTGTACTCTCAAAGGAAGGAATAAATCTTGGTTTACTATCAGGTGATGATTACCAGGTTTTTCTGGCATCTGCGATCATTACAATGATGTTCACCCCATTTATGATACAGGGAAGCGGCAGGTTTTCAGAGTATTTTGAACATCTGCCAATATCCAGTACCCTGAAGTTGGGGCGCTTTCACGAAAATGTCCTTAAGAAACCAGAGCTAAAGAAACATGTGATCATTGTGGGTTTTGGCCTAAATGGCAGGAATGTTTCAAGAGTTTTATCGGCATCTGGCATTCCTTTTGTTGTTCTGGAGATGAATCCTGAAACTGTGCGAATTGAGAAAAAACGAGGTGTTCCTATTATTTATGGTGATGCTTCCAAAGAGGCAGTGCTTGAGCATGTTAATTTAATGGGGGCGCAGTCTATTGTAATTGCTATTTCTGATGCTTCTGCCACGCGAAGGCTAGTAGAAATGGCCAGAAGGCTTAATCCCTCGGTGTATATAATTGCACGAACCCGTTATACGAAAGAAGTGAATCCGTTGTATTCTCTTGGTGCAAATGATGTCATACCTGAAGAGTTTGAAACCTCGATTGAGATCATTTCAAGGGTGCTGCATAGGTATTTTATTCCCGTGAACGAGATAGACAAGCATATCAGTGAAATCCGCACGGATGGTTATGGGATATTTCGCAATGTAGAGCAAAAGTATACTGTATTTCCGGAATTAAAACAACATTTACCGGATATTGATATCGAAACGTTCAGGATAGAAGAGGCCTCCCGGTTGGCAGGAAAGAGCCTGGCAGAGATTGGTTTAAGAAAGAATTACGGGGTTACGGTACTGGCAATAAAGCGCGGAAAAGAAACTATAACTAATCCTACCGGTGATATTCGATTGTTGCCACAGGATATTGTTATTTTGATCGGGACAAGGGACTGTATTACAAAAGTATCTTCAGTGGTTCTGGCATCGGCTAAATAATAGCGATACGCGCCGGAGATATGCGACTGAAATATGACATACCAACAGCAGATTCACTGATAGCTGCAACAGGCGTGGTCGAAAATGTCAAGCATGTTTTGACTGACGATGAGCATTTCGAGGGTAAGAAGAGTTTGATAAAGCCGATTGATCTGAAGGTGGTATAGAAAATGATGGTGACCCATCAATTATATCTTTACAATGAGAATAAACAATTCCTTTTATTTCACCTGCACGATCTCGGACTCTCACTCATACTCATTCTTGTAGAACTCATAATAATAATCCAGTTTCATAGCCTCATGACCATGTATCTTGCCCTCTCTATAAGCTTTATGAAACTCCTCATGAGTCATTCCGAATTCCTTTTCTATATTCGATAATTCTTTTTCAATATCTCTTTTGCCTAATATATGGAAAGGTGGAATACACTTATCAGCAGCCTTAATTCTGTGCCCTGTTATTGCAGATTTCTTAAAGATGTTTGATTTTTGGGCGGCCATCCTACTAGAATAGGGCTTAATTATACATATAATTTTGTGAATCTGCAACATAGTTTCAGTATAATAAATACTTCATTGAAAATATTAATATAAATTATCTATGAATAACCTTTACACCCCCACATCCATCTCCTCATCCGCCTTCACTTCCGGCGCCCTGTGCTTTTCTTCATACTTCCTTTCAGCTGCCCAGATGGCAGGGGCATCCTTGCTCCTACCTTTCGTATCACTCGTGATCCTTTTTCGGATCTTTACCAGCGCAGGCGTATTTATCGCCACACCTGAAATGATCGCCTGGCCTTTCGCAAGAGATGGCAGCTCTGCGATCAGGTCCCTGCTTGCAGATTCAATGCTCTGGGCTATCTGCTGCTGGTCTGTGGGATTTACTATTCGCATCGTTATCTGGGTCATGCATTGCGAAAGGGAATCTGCATCCAGCTTGCTGGGGCGCTGTGATACGAGGCATACGCCTATCCCGAATTTTCTGCCTTCTGAGAGAATGGTCTTTAAGATGATCTTTGATTTTGCTTCGCCGCTTTGCGGAGCGAACCTGTGCGCTTCCTCGATCACCAAAAAAACAGGATAGGGAAGGAATTTATCCACATGGGATTCATTGTACCTGTTGTTCTCTGTGCCCTCCCTGGCGTCGAACAGGCGGCGCAGCATTATCGAAGCGATCAATTGCTGGAATGTCTCTTCTATACCTGAAACATCCATTATCGTGAGCTGCCCCACTTTAAAATAATCGGCAAGGGGGATGGTCTGGAAATCATCGAAAATAGCCGCATTTAATTTCCCGAACCTCCAGTTGATCCCATCTATTGTGGGATCATTATTCTTGTCCCGAAGCGCCTCTATCTCCTGTTTCAATTCATTGCGGGTGAACTGTTTCTTACTATTATTCTTCAGGTTGTGATATGCCGAACGGAACAGTGTTTTCATCTTATCAGACATGGTGCCGTCATCCATTATGCTGATAAAATCACTTACAAGAAGGTCGCTTATCCTGATCTTGATATCCTTTGGTTTAACTATCCTCACTTTTGGGCGATAATTTGAAGTCACGAATTCAGGCGCATTTGAAATTTCACCAAGCGAAGAGTATTCCCCGTGAGGGTCGAAAATAAGCACAGGAGCCATGTTATAAGGCTTCAGCAGTTCTTCAACCAGAACGCCGACAGTATATGATTTCCCGGCGCCGGTTGATGCGATCACTGATATATGCTGGCTCACGATGTCACGTACAGCTAACACGATCCCTGTATTTTCACCAAGCACATTCCCGATTAATGCAGAACCGGGATCTCCTGCTTTTACTTTGCTTATATCTTTCAGGACATCCTCGCCCGCGCGGTCGATTTTCACGCCGCTGGCAGGATTTGTCCTGGGATTTATGAATTCACCCATCAAATTATCAAAATACCCAACGACTGATGTTGAATATGAATAGTATTTGAAATCCTGCGGATCAAGTCCGTAAAATGCAGAAACCTCATCAGGAGAAAGCTCCATATCCATAAGAAATTCCTGCGGATACTGTTTGAGCGGCTCTCCATGCTTTACCCTGCACAGTATCTTTCTTTCTCCTTCAAGATAGAATGCGAACATCCCTGCAGGAAGCCTCTGGGCTGAAATAAATGAAAATCCCTCTTCATCCGAATGATTGACAATTCCGATCATAAATTTCTCTTGATATATTTTCGAACAAGCGCAAACATGGCTTTGCATTCAGGATACTGAGCCTCGATCTGGTCGACCATCGCGATGAGGACATTTTGTGAAAGAGAATCGCAGTTTGAGTGAAAATAAGCGATGCTTTGCTTTCCGTCAATAGTATGGAAGAACTTTAATTCTTCAGGATTTAACATTTCCACTTTGTCCCGCACATCAGGTGGTGAATCGATATCGTATTTTACGATCCCGTTACGGATCGTTCCAAGCCCATGAATAAAATAATAGCTGTTCCTGAAATCCTCATTAAAAGGAGCATACTTGGGCGCCAACTCAGGGTTAATATACGGAATAAGGTCTTCGCGTATTGAATTTGTGATGTTCTTTATTACTCCTACAATCAACCCATCATCTTTTTTTATTTTGACGAAACTTCCTATGCGTTCTTTTTTAGCATCGGGCGGAATTTTTGCCACATATGCGCGCGCGTCTTCAACCCTGATTATGTCTCCTAATGTCATTTTATCCTCTTATCCAATAATACTTATGATTCCATTAAATTCTAAATCATATGTAAAAAGCGTATCAATCTCATGCCTTTCCATAAGTGCGATATTCGTACAATCTGTAAAACTGAAATTCTTGTCTCTGTATTGCAGATAAAGCTCCCATGTCCTCTCAAAGTCAATCGGCTCAATGAACCGGAATATGATTGGTCTGGTTCGCGCAAATCGTCCCAGGTCTTCTGAAAAATTCTTATTGCCGGTCCTGATATAAGCAATGGTCACTGCCTCATCGAAAATATAATCGCTGATATACAATTTACCAAATTCGCCTTTTAAAGCCCTGGTCATGATATCAAGTGCTTTATTATGGTTTCTATCATCAGCATTCCTGGCTGCAACAAGCGCAGAAGTATCAATAAGAAGGCTCATGGATTCCCGTAAAGATAGCGGTCAATATCTTCCGAAGAATCTGCAACCCCCCAATACACTGGTTTTTTCAACATTAAGAGGGCTGTATTATCTTCTTTTTTCAGTAATTTTTTTATAGTAGCAATATCGGCATTTGATATGAGTGTATCGAGGATCTTTTTTTCTGTAATTTTAATTCCACTGTTGCGTAATTGTTGATACATAGTATCAAGTATTATTTTTGCATCTGAACTTATTTTAACGCTCATGTTCTCAGTCATAGAAGTCTACTTTCTACTTTCTACCAGATAAATGATTTGTCTGGTTCCATTTCTTCAGAATTCATAACCTCTTATGAAAATCTTTTGCACTTCTATGAATCTTTATCCCATGAACATTACAAAAATTCTCAAGCATCCCATAAAAAAGCTCATGTTCGTTCGTCCTTATCACAGCCGCATCATGCGCCCGCATCACTATATCGGGATAATTGCCGCGAATGATACACTGCGCCCTGATCATGTCTGCGATCTTATCAACCATGCCTTCTTTTTGAACCCATGCAGGAAATTCCACACGCGCTGGAAGCCCATTTCCTGTCCTCATGTAAAAAAAAGCGAGGTCCTTACTGAATCTTCCGTAATTATCAAGAACAGATTTTGCCTCATCTCCACGCCTGTCATCGCGATCACAAAGAAAAGCCGCTGTCCGCTCGCCCCATAACATATCTGAAAAAAGATGCGTATCTGAAAGTTTACTTTTCCTCAAACCGAAAAGGAAATGCATCATAAGCGTAATGTCCCGTGGCATGGTAGTATCAATAAAACCGATCACGGGGCTTCTGGTTTTTTCTGAAGTTTCAAACAGTCTCATTATTGCGTTTATATAAATTTCCCTCGTGTTTTTGTTCAGTACGTTAATATGCGAAAAAATAAGCGCGCCATCAAGCAGGACAAAGATGCTTTTATATTCATTCATCAGGCGGACAATTCCATCGCATTCCATGGAAAAACGGCGCGCATCGACGTATTCTTTGCCGAAGGAATAAACGCTTGCCTCTTCAAACTCATCTGGCGTGATTATAATTGCATCTGTCTCTTGCTTATAATCCATATTTTCTGTGTGCCTGTTAAAAATACGTGATATCTGGATGACCGCAAGAGGTATCTCATAATTCTTATCCGAATATATCTGGCTCCCATCCACAGCCCCCACAGGAACCCCTGAAAGGACAGAATCCATCCATTCCATCGCATCCTTGCGGTTTTTCCAGTTAAATGGGAACGGACGGATGAGTTTTCCCGGCTCAAGAAGCTTCGCGCCGCTATAGGATGAAAGGTTCTTATTAAGCTCCATGTTGATTATTTTCAATTTGTCAAGTTCATTTCTGTATTCTCTGGTCAATTCGGAGAGTTCGAAGTCATAGGATTTCATTGTGGAAAGCTTTTCATCGAACTGAAGGGAGATATTTTTTAAGTCGAGCATGATTCAACCCTGCTTTCGCCATTGATCTTCTGGACCTTTACTACGTGCGCGTATTTTTCGTTGAAAGTATCGTCGTGGGATATGACGAAAACCTGCTTGAAACCTTTGATCTTGGTTATCTGTTCTGACAGGTTTTCACGCCTTATTTCATCCATATTCTGTGTGGGCTCATCAAGGAATACAAAGTCACAGTTGGAAAGTGTCTTTAAAAGCGCAAGCCGCACAGAAAGCGCGGCACTCATGCGCTCCCCGCCGCTTAACTGCCTGAAGGAGCTTATTTCCCCGCCGGACCCGATCTCAATATCATAATCATTTGTCCATCGAAGAGACGCGCTATGGTTACCCATTATTTCACAATAGATATTGTTTGCTTCGCTGCTGATCTCCCCGATAAATTGATTTATGACGAATTCCGAAGAGGATTTAATCGTGTCGCGGATGAAATTTGAGAAGGACAGAAAATCCCTTTCCTTTTCAAGATTTCTTTGATTTTCCTTTATTTTGATGATAATGGATTCCATCTCCGAAAGTTCCTTTGCTATTTTTTGAAGGTTCTTGTTATTCTGTTTTACGGCTTCTGTTATACTGCTTGCGGTTTTTCCAAGTTCATCAAGTTGCTGGATAGTTTCATTAAGTTCAGATTCTTTGAATTCTTTTGAAAGCGCCTCTAGGTTACTGACCGATATGTTTAAAGAAGCACCAGCTGCCGCGATGGTATTTTCAAATTCCACCACTTCCAGTGTATATTCATCGAATTTGGACGCAAGCGGGAGGGCTTGCAAATATTTATTATGCAGGGGTTCAAGTTTATTTATTTCTTCCTCATGCGATAAGATGGTTCCATCAAGCCCTTCGAATTTTGAAAGATCTTGTATCAATGCATCTCGTTCTTTATGGCTCGAATCCATAAGCTCTGGTACTTTTTCAAGTGTTTTCAGTTCCTTAAGGTTTTTCTTGATATTTTCATTCAATGCCTCAAATTGCTTATCCGGAGATGCTAAAGATTTCAGATCCTGCTTCTTTTCTTCCATCAAATTGTTGACAAGTTCAATTTCCCCCTTTTCGCCTTCTAATGAATCTTTCAAATGGAACCTTTGATTGAGTTCATCAAGTTGTTTCAAACAACTATCTATCAATTGCGGCACATCTTTGCGTGAATCAATATCTGACCTCTTTGAAGCAATGAGGTTTTCAATTATGGCAATTTGCTGTGAGGGATTATTGAGATCTTTCAGGTCTTTTTCGCTGGATATGATCTCTGAAACAATATTCTTGATGTGGTTATTGATAGAATTGATCTCCACATTAAGATTGAATTTTTCGTTAATTCCGGATAATTTTTCCTGTATTCCAACAAATGCGGCAGGAATATCGGGTAATTCTTCAAGGTCTCTGGTTTTTGAACCTGCCAATGCTGTAATATTTTGAAATTCAGTGATGGATTTTGTGAAGTTGTCAAATTCCTTTTTCTTAGATTGCAGGTTTTGTGATATCTCTTTGAGTTCTTCGTCGCTTCCTGTTAATGTCCTGGTATATGATGAAGATAAAGAATCCAGTTTTTCTTGAATTGCATCTATCTCTTCTTCTATTCCTTTATACAATTCAAGGTCCTTCTTTCTTGACCCGACCAGCACAAATTTTTCCTGTGTCTTTTTTTGTGGATCATCGAGTTGAGAAAGTTCCTTTATATTTTTTTTCAAACTTGTTTCCAACTCACCTAATTCCCGGTTCTTCTGATTTATCTCATCATTGAAATAGGTATTAAAATCACTTACTGAGGGACATTTGACGCCATTTAATATTGGACAGATGCCATGCGTTCCTGCAAGCTTCATATTTTTCTTTGTCTGCGTAATTGACGATTTTAAAACTGCATTCTTGCTGTTAAGCTCCTGCTGCGCCTGTTCAAGGGCAGTCTGTTTTTCAGTAAGCGGAATAAGAGATGCGATCTCATTTTCAAGCTTTATTAACTCTGCTTTGATGGTCTTTGCACGCTCTTTTTTTTCATGCGCCGTCCTTAATTGAAAATTAATAGCAGTGAGTGATTCAAGCACGGTTGACAATTTTTTTATTTCGTCAGAAATGGCTTTTTGCCTTTCAATGACCGGGGAAAGTTCATTTTTTCGTGATTCGAGACGTGCTATCTCATCACGCAATTTTCTGGCAAGAACTTCCTTCTCTTTCAAAGAAGATATTTCCAGGGACAGATTCTTCAATGACATTTCGATATCTTTCAATTCTTTAATCCTGTTCTCAAACTTGACCTGCCTGTTTTTCATTGGTAAGAGCGTAGATATCTTCTGGTTTTGCTGCAATATATCCTGCTTCATATTCTCAACAAGCTGCGCTTTTTCTCTAAGGTTTGAAAGGCGCGAAATGAGTTCAGTCATCGGGTCTTTTAATTCTTTTTGAAGGAGTTGTATAGATTCTTCAAGTTTACGCGCAGCTTCTATCTTTGGAATAAGAAGTTTCTTGTTCTCTTCAAGTCCCTCATTTTCTACAAAAAGCGTTCTTCTGCGCTCAAATTTTTCATTAAGGCGGCCAATTTCAAGATCTATCTTTGCACACTTTTCTTTTAGTTTATCTCGTTCTGTGCGTGATGTATTGAGTTCTTTTAGCTTCCCCGTCTCTTTATGGAACTCTTTTTCAGCAGGCTCAAGCTCATTTTTGATATCCCTTGCGGATTTAGCCCGCGCGAGGTCAGAGCGCGCCTTTTCAAGCTGCTTTGAAAGACCTGCAAGATGTATCCGTTCATTTGCGATCTGAGTATTAAGAGCATCCAGATGTGCTTTCTTTTCTGTAAGGTCTTTTTTTTTCAGGGTAAGTGCAGAAATCCTCTGATTTAATTCGTTGATCTCTTTTTTCAATCCTTCTATTTCAGTTTGTAGTGCCACTTTTTCATTTTTCAATTCAGGATACTTCTCAGTGCGCGTTGCAAGCGGAATGAGATCTCTTTCCATTTCCTCAATCGTCTTCTTTATCGCATTCATTACCGGAAGCAGATTATCAAATGCTGTCTTGTATTCATCAACTTTCAAAATATTATCAAATATATTCTTTCGATTTCTTGCAGCCTCAAGAAAGGCGGTGGTAAAAGTGGCCTGCGGTACCCCTATGGCATTCTGAAAAAGCGCTGGCAGTTCTTCTTCTGACCTGATACTTCGGAACATATTGCCTGCAATCCATGCCTGGACATCTTTTTTTCCTTTTATCTCTCCAACGGGCGTCCTGATGAAATAATCGCTTCCACTTCCGATCTTCCTGTTTATCGTATATTCTATCTCGTCTTTTCCCTCCACTGTCACGGCAACAAAACCTGATTTTTCACCATGGCGCAGGAAATCCCCATGATTAAAAGGCAGGAAATCAAAAAGCGCATAGCCTATTGCCTCAAGTATGGTTGTTTTCCCATGCCCATTCTCCCCACAGATGCCGTTTATGCCTTCAAAAAAATCTATCGTTTCATTTGAGTAAGATTTTATCCTTTTAAGTTCCAGGGATTTTATGAGCATTATTCCCCCATGCGGGAAAGCAGGGTTTGCTGCTGTGCCTGATGTTTGCCGTTATTCCTGACAGTTTTAGAAGTCGGGCGTATTTTTTCAAAGCACCATCTAAGGTCAGTCCTTATTTCACTTTCTTCAATTCCCGCAGCAGCCTTCTTTTTGACATCGATCATGGTATTTACTATTGCATCGACGTTATCCTTGAATCTGGCATCAAGTTTTACTCTTTCAGAAAAGACACGTTGTTCGATCTGCTCACGTGAAAGTCCCCGCACATCACCCTCATTGATAGTATATTGTGAATTGCTTTTCTCTATTTTAACTTCGCAGGCGAGAGGCTTGAATTCTTCTTCCAGCATTTTCTTTATGTGGTCTATATCGATATCTGATTTCGGAAAGTTCAACTCGCCATACAATAAAAGTTCAACAAGAGGTTTATTATCAGAAAGGTTTGCAGGTTGTTTCTTCAGGATATTTCCGATATTTGAATAAAGCGCATCCGGGTTGGCAATACCCCCAATATCAAGTTTCATTCTCCTGACTGGCCGGGTCATCGGTGTTATAAGTTTTGCGCCGCTGTCTTTTACGTGATAGAAACCCTTGGGCAGCCCGTACTCGTTCATGGATATCATTTCAATGCTGCCGGGATTGAATATCCAGCTATCTACCTCATACTGCATATGGTAATGCCCGAGTGCAAGGTAATCCACAACTTCTTTTAACGGCATCAGCGAACTGTAAGGAATTTCACCGGCTTCTGCCTGCTTTACCTGTCCTTCCATCCCAAAATGCATCATCAAGACAGTAAATTTTTTCCCGCTAGCTGATGCAATTTTTCTTATCTCATCTGCTATCTGGGGAATTATTGAACTGGTGTTGGAGCCAAGGTATCTTACTCCAAAGATACGGACATTTTGAAGTTCGATATAATCCCCCATCAGCTTTACACCATCTCCTTCTTTTAGCCTCATGAGTCTTAGCAAACCCTGTGAATTCAATATCTCAAGCCAGCTTTTCCCATCCTGGTGAAATGCGAGGTCATGGTTTCCTTCGATGGCATAAACCTGTGTGGATGGGCTTCTTTCTTTGAGCTCATGAAGAACTTTATATGCCTGTAAATAGGTGGGCGCATTTATGTTTCTCTTATGAAAAAGGTCGCCTGAAATGAGAATGAATTCAACCCTGTGATCGATTGCGTATTTTATGACAGATTGGAATGCACGGGCATAGTCACGGAAGCGTTCTTCAAGGCCATATTGTGCATAGCCCAGATGGAAATCGCTTGCATGGATGAAGTTCATGTTGTGTTAAGATGGCGTTGGGGGTTAAAAATTGTTGTGGAGGGCGGGTTGAAAGTAAGGAATCTTTTCTTGATCAATTTATTTATCCTCAATAAATCCCATTTTAACAGCCAGCAAAAGTTTAAGTTCTTGAAAATCCTATATATAATATGACAGTGATGGTACTATGAATAAAAAACTTTTAGCAACAATTTTATTTCTTGGAATTGTCGGATTAAGTGGTTGTGTTCAAAAAGATACTGGAACATTAGCCATAGAAATCACAGATGCTCCTTCCGGTTTAAACATACAGAAGGCTTTAGTGACAATATCTGATGTAGAAGTACATTTAGCCGGCTCTGGCGAAGATGAGAATACGACAACTGAAACAGGATGGGTCACAGTAGTTAAAGAAGAAAAGACATTTGATCTGATAGCAATAAAAAATGTAACAGAGTTTTTGGGAAGTTCAGAATTAAAGGCAGGTAAATATACTCAAATAAGGCTGAATGTTAACAAAGCTCTGGTAACAATTGATGGAACAGAGCATGACCTTACAATCCCATCTAAGACAATTAAACTGATTAAACCATTTAATATTGTTGCAAACCAGACAACAGCACTAATTCTGGATTTTGATGCAATGGAATCTATCCAATCTACAGGAAAAGATAAGTATGTCATGAAACCGACTATTAAAGTAATACAAAAATAATTTTTTTTCCATTTTTTCCCGTCTCTTCGTAAAAACCTTTATATTCACAAACGACTATTTCTATTTGATGGATAACAGGGGCCTGGCTGGCGCATTCATATTCGTTGGCGGAGTGCAGTTTGCAATAGGAATTGTTCTTGCAGAAATTTTCTATCCAGGGTATAACGTATTCGGGAATTATATAAGCGATCTGGGGGCTACGTGCCGCGAGACTTGCACGACCTATCAACCCTCTGCTTTTATTTTTAACACATCCGCCATTTTCCTTGGAATATTTATTCTCCTGGGTTCATATTGCATCCTGCTTGAATTTAAAAACTATTTGATATCCATTCTTATCGGCCTTTCAGGGCTGGGAGCGCTCGGTGTCGGGTTGTTCCCTGAAACAACAGATACTCTTCATTTGATCGTATCGCTCATTACTTTTCTCTTTGCAGCTTTGTCAGCAATAGTAGCCAGGAATTTTATAAAACCGCCATTTAACTTTTTCTCAGTGTTCCTGGGGTTCGTATGCTTAGCAGCTCTTGTTTTATTTGGATCGGGATTTTATATGGGGCTTGGCCCCGGAGGAATGGAGAGGATGATCGCCTATCCTGTCCTCCTCTGGGCGATCGGGTTTGGGGGATATTTGATGTCCTCCGATAAAGCGGGTAACCAATAATTCATTTATAGTACAAATAAAAATAGATATAAAAAGGAACTATCATGGAAAACCAGATAATATGGCTTAACAGGAAAGAAGTGGAGTCACTTCTTGATATGAAAGGGACACTAAAAGTCGTGGAAGAAGCATTCAGGCAGCATGGACTAAAGAAAGTGCAGATGCCTCCGAAACTTTATCTTTATTTTAAGAACCACAATGGAGATCTTCGGACAATGCCGGGATATCTTGAAGAGCAGGATATCACTGGAGTAAAGATAGTGAATGTCCATCCCGATAACCCCAAAATCGGGCTGCCAACAGTGATGGCGCTTGTGATCCTGAATTCTACTGAAACAGGTGCGCCTCTAGCTATTATGGACGGCACTTATCTTACCGATATGAGAACAGGAGCTGCCGGGGGCGTAGCCGTGAAATATCTTGCCCGGAAGAATGTAAAAACAGTTGGTTTTGTGGGAACCGGGAACCAGGCAAGAAGCCAATTGATGGCGATAAACGAAATCATAGATATCCATGAGATAAAAGCCACAAGCACCTCTGAAAAACAGACGCTTGCATTCAAGGATGATATGGAATCAAAAATAGAGTGTGAAATCACGCCTGAAAAAACCATTAGAGAGGTGTGCGATTGTGATATTCTCGTGACTACTACTCCTTCAAGAGAGCCAATCGTAATGAATGAATGGATCTCCGAAGGGACTCATATTAATGCGATAGGCGCAGATGCACCCGGCAAGGAAGAGCTTGACCCGTTGATCCTGAAGCGGGCAAATGTTATTGTGGATGATATCCAGCAGGCGTCACATTCGGGAGAGGTTAATGTGCCAATATCGAAGGGATCGCTCTCTGTAGAAGATATTTTTGGGGAACTTGGCGAGGTGATTATCGGGGAGAAGAAAGCAAGGATGAAAGATTCGGATATTACGGTATTTGATTCCACGGGACTTGCGATACAGGATATAGCGACTGCGGATATGGTGTACAGGAAGGCGTTAAAAGTCAATATGGGGATGAAATTGCAGCAATTCTGATTTGGTCATATAAATACCACATCTTTTAATCGTTCAAAATGCGGATCCCCGCTGACAACTTTGCAGCCCATTCTCTTTTGCTGGGCAATGATAAGCGCATCCATCATACCTAAGCCTTTTTTTGTTTTCCTGAGTTCACTTCTGATCGTTGCAGCATCCAGCCAATCCCGAGTTAAAATACACCTGACATCAGAAACTTTCCTCACAATTGAATATAGTTCTTCAAAATCCACATTTTCCCTGATAGCCCAGCCTTTTATTTCAGCCAGGCAGCATTCAGGAGTGAGGATAACATTATTTTCATCCTCTATAATTTTTTTAACCTTTTCACCTCTTTTTGAACCTGTGAAATATTCAACCCATGCATAAGTATCTATTACGTACACAGCATCACCAGAGGTCTTCATGCTCAGGTTCTTCTCTTTCAAACGGCTTTTTTCCCTTTGCAATCCCAAACCCGCTTACTTTTTCTTTTTTCAAAATATCGATATCAATTATATCCTTTTCGGATAATCCCAACTCAACGACCTTGTCTTTTGGGATGAGCACACCGAGGGAGTTGCCCCATTTTTTTACTTCTACAGCAGCATGGCACATAAATGTAACAATGTAATTCCAGCTATATAAGTTATACTATGTTGTATAACAAAAAAGAACTTTATACAATTGTTGGGTGCACGATGTGCAGATGATAAAAATCCTGCCAAAGCTCAGAATTGATAAATAGCTTTAAAGGGATTGAGCGAATATTCTATAGTGGATAAGTGGGAAAATGTTAAGAAATAAAACATATAATAGATATTATTTTAGAACAGTAGTTGAAATAATGATATTAGCGATTTTATTACTGCTAAACATTGGAACGGTTGGGGCACAGAAAGGAGCCTCAGACACTCTCCAACAAATACAACTTCAGGATGCACTTCAAATGCCTGGAAGACTTGAGGCTAATGAGGCAAATTCTGTATTCATCCAGCCGGAAACAGATAAGGTAAGCAAAACGAGTGAAATCGCTATTGCCGCGAATCCTCTCCCCGGTACAATATTCATCCGGGATGATGCAACGGGTGGTAACTGCACCTTAATAGGCACATGGGACAATAGCACAAAAACATGCACCCTGACAACAAATATAGCTGGAACAATTCAGATAGATAATGATGGAATTACCTTAAACGGCAATGAGCATAAAATAACGGGTAACGGCACAGATTGTGGTGTATATCTTTATTATAGAATTCACGTCACTATCAAGAATCTGATAGTAGAGAAGTTCGTTTCCGGAATATGCCTTTCTCAATCCTCTTATAATAACCTCACAGGGAATATCATTTTGAACAACAAAGATGGAATCAGGCTCGCCGGGTCCGATTATAATAACATCACAAACAATACAGCTTTAAATAACTCCAATGGAATCGGTTTATATTTCCCCCCTGGTAAAGAAAATAATCTCACAGAAAACATTGTTAAAAACAATATTCTCGGAATCTGTATCTGCCGTGGGCATGATAATAACTTTACGAGCAATATAGTCTCAAATAATTCAGACGGATTTAGGATATATTATTCAGGAGATAATACCCTCAAGAATAACACTATTTCGTATAATAGCGGTAGCGGAATCTTTTCCGATTGGGGTTCTATAAATAATAAATTCACACGCAATACGATATCAAACAATCCTGGATCCGGTTTAATATTACGGTATGGAACTAACAATTCCTTCGCAGAAAACACCGTTTCAAACAATAGTGTAGGAATCATTATAGCTGAGAATCCTTATAAAATATTCAATAACTATTTTAACAATTCAAATAATACACAAATATTCTTTAACATATCTGGTATTTGGAATATCACAAAACAGCCAGGAACTAATATAATCGGTGGTCCATACCTCGGCGGCAACTTCTGGGCTTATCCTAACGGCACAGGCTTCAGCCAGACATGCACGGATAATAATAAAGATGGTTTATGCGATATTCGGTATACGCTTGATGATAACAATACCGATTACCTGCCACTTGCAGCGAAGGCAGCAACCCGCAATCTAATCCTAAACCCAGGGTTTGAATCGGGAACATCTCCATGGATATTCTATACGGACGGAACCGGAAAATTTACCGCAGGTTCCCCAGGGTATGAGGGGTCAAAATCTGCAAATATTGTTGTGTATACCGGCGGTACGAACATCCAACTGTACCAGAAAGGGATATCGCTGGAACCAAAAACACGGTATCGATTAAGTTTTGCAGCGTATTCAAGGACAGGACATGATCTGAAGGTGCTCTTAATTAAGCACGTTTCACCCTTTACCCATTATGGTCTTGACCAAAAGTTCAATCTTAGCGCGAGCTGGCAAGAATTCTCGACTGAATTTACCACAACTGGCTTCACTGGTTCGATAAACAATGGAAGATTGATGTTCTACCTTGCACCGTTTGCGAAAGCAGGAGATAAATACTACATAGATAATGTCCGGTTGGAGAAAATCTAATCGGCCTTAAATCGGGGTAACACTTGCAATTATCAATAATTACGTATTAAAATGTAACAACACGAATTGAAACTGTCCAATAAAATCGATAGTGGTAGACCAAATAGATGGAAATTATTCAACAAAGCAACAAAACCGAAAAGTTTATGTAAGATTTATTATATACTTTTTGGCATGAAGAAAGATTCCTTACAATATATCTTAATGGTATTGACACGCGACCTTGAATTACATGCGACATCCGAACAGGTAACCAAATTCAAGAAAAAACATTGTGGGGTAAGATGGGGGAAATCTCTGGAAAAAGACCTGTTGGATTATGCGAGAAATGCGTATAATTTAAAGCGCTGGATTGAAAACGTTGTAACTTTTATGGTAGAAAACAATATCAATATATCAACTCGATAAGTTTGGTTGAGTCTAAAAAATTTGAGACAAAATCGCATTCAAACATCATCAACCGCCAGAATATCTGACCTGCTATTCGCAGGCATTTAAGTATTAAGATGGCTTACAAGTTCAGATTTGCCTGCCCATGTAAAAAACCGCTTTAGCTTGACCTTGCAGATTTGCGCTCCGGCAAAACATTCATTATGTTTTTCCAGAATGTACTTATTCACATCGGTTTTATCCCACTTTTCGAGCGACTTCTGCCTATTGATGTTCTTTAAAAATTTACTATAGTCCATTAGGGTTTTCTCTGCCGTACCATTGATTTTGAGATCCTGGAGGAATTTATCGATTATATTAACCATATTTATCAATATGCAAGTATTAAGCAATAAAGCCAGGATATAAAAAAGTTACAAATCTCCATAATGTATTTTTTTAAAATAAGGCATATGGCATCACTAGACGAGCTGGTTGACGCCAACTTATCGAACATAATCCTTTTATTTCTTCACAGTCGTTTCCCCAAGCACTCTCTTCATCAGGGACGCATCCCCGAATACATCCTCACGCTTGCCTTTTTTGTTAAAATAAATAGCTACAAGCACAATTGTAAGTCCGATTGTTTCAAAACCCGGATTTCCTGCTGTGAAAATCATCCCGATCCATGCAAGCCCCCCGGTTATCATACCGCGAAGCGCCCCTTTCCTGTAAGATACAAGCTTTGTGCGCCGGTATATCCTGATATCACGCAGTGTAAGGAAAATTATGGAAATAAATCCGAATGCTGCAATATATACTGAAAATGATGTCATATCATGCTTGCCACTTTTTCGGGTTTTATTCTTTTTAAATATTCTTTTATCATGGAAGGGAAAGATTTTGCTTCAACGAAACGAAGTCCGAGCTGTTCAGCCCATTTTTGTATCCCCATGTCGCTTGCCACTACAGCCGCATCAAGCTCTTTGGCAAGAAGCAAAACATCAATATCAGGGGCGCTGTCAAGAATTCCATAACGCAATGCATTCCGATATTTGTCCCTGAAGGAATTTATTATACCACCGATCACATTTCGTTCTATATCAGGCTCTATCTCTTTTTTTGTTTTTGCTTTGGTTGTTCTAAAAAGGCACTCTGTTGCAGATTCCCATATCGCATCCTCAGCTACGTTCATTCCCTTATTGATGCGCCCGCGCATAAAATCCACATAATCATAGAAGATCTTGGAGGGAATTTTCACTTCATACCTGTCAGGGGTTTTCTTAACAAGCCAGGTATCGATCTTGGCAAGGGTATCCTCGCCGCAGCCGTTATTCTTTGCAAATTCCCTCATCTCGGTATATACGGAAGGATACGGGATATAGCAGCTGATGCCAAGATGGAGGCGCGCTTCCGCAATGATATCCAGTATCCCGCCCATTGCTGTATCTAAATTCCCACCCTCAAGCTCACGTGTCTGTGTATCGGTCAGGGCGCTTGTATCAAGAACGAATCTTTGTCTGATCATATTTAATTAATATAATATAGTATCCGGATTTATTGCTATTTTAATAATATCATTCTCACGTAAATATAAAAAGCTTTAGCTTGTTCACTATTTATGGGGGTGAATAATATGATCATTCTCATCAATTGTATGATTATACTTATTAGTATTATAATTATAATTATTATTTATATTAAGACAGTGATAAATTATATATAATACAAGACACACTTCAATTATTGAGGATATTATGAAAATTAGCGAATTGATACAGGAATTCGTTCCATGTGAAATATGCGGGAATAATGATACGAAAAATTTCTATTTCCATGTTTTAGTGGATAAGGGTTCCCAGCCATACGTAAAATGTTGTGAATGCGAAGAAGAATACTACTCTGAAAGTGCAAGAAATGTGCTTATAAAAGTAGAAGAATCAAGGAAAGGAAGAACAGCATCAAGAATAACATTCAAAAAAACATTAGAAACGGATTTCAGGAACCAGGAATCATTACATCCACTTGTAAAGATCCTGGCGCAGATGTAGTCTCTGGTATGCCAGGAGTGGATTTCCAGGAAGGATTTACAATAGCTTTATATTAATTACAAATAATTTAATCCCACCATGAGGGAATCAAAAGTATCGAGAAGAACAAATGAGACCGATATAGAACTAAAGATCAGCCTGGACGGATCAGGAAATACCGACATCAATACAGGTATTGCATTCTTTGATCACATGCTTAATTCTTTTTCAAAACATGGCTCTTTTGATCTCATAATAAAAGCACGCGGCGACCTTACAGTTGATGACCATCACACTATTGAAGATGTGGGCATTACACTTGGAAGTGCCATTGCAAAAGCCCTTGGAGATAAAAAGGGTATTGAGCGATTTGCAGACGCGCGCGTTCCTATGGATGAGGCTGTTGCAACAGCAGCAGTCGATATCAGCGGACGGAGCTTTCTTGTGTTCAATGGGAAATTCACAGATGCGAAAATCGGAGGATTTAGCTCCCAGAATACGCGCCATTTTTTCGAATCATTGACAAATAATGCCGGGATCAACGTACACCTTGATGTTACAGGGGAGAATGACCATCACAAAACTGAAGCGCTCTTCAAAGCATTCGGAATTGCTTTAAAAAAAGCCGTAAAAATAACCGGGTCAGGCATCCCAAGCACAAAAGGTATACTATAGGCTATAAAATATTATTCAGAAGGCTTCCTGCAATAAAAGCAAGTAAAGCAAAGAACATGGCGACTTTAAAATATTTTGAAGACTCTCCGGGATTTTGTTTCAGTATCATGAAAATGGCATAAAGAAAGATCACATCAGCAATTCCCACGACAAATAGATAATATCCATTGAATAACTTCATCAAAAAGGGCAAAGGACTGAGTATGACAGCAAGGAGCCCGAATGCACACGCTGCATAAGCGGCTGGTTTTTCACCGATCATTATGGGAAGCGTTGATGCGCCGTCTTTCCTGTCCCCGTCTATATCCTCGATGGTCTTTACTATCTCGCGTGCAAATGTGGCAAGCATCGACAGGAAAAAAAGTATTAAAGTCACCTGGATTCCTTTTCCGCCATAAGCTGCGCCCCCGAACAGGAATGTGGAGCCTGTCAGATAACTGACGCTGAAATTCCCGACAAAAACTTTTCTTTTAAGGTAAGAAGCGTAAAAATACAGAAGAACTGAGTTGAATGCTGCAATGAAAAAAGGAATATGGTCGGAACCGATAAAATATGAAATTATGATACCTGCGGCAAATAATACAATTGAAAACTGGAAAGCTGAATTTTTAGTAATCCTTCCCGAAGGGATAGGGCGGTCCGGGCGGTTGATAGCATCGATACCAGCATCGAAATAATCATTAATGGCATTCCCTGCGCCTGTGATAACAAAAACCGTAATGAAAATAAGCCCTATCCATAAAAGTTCCCCGGGAGCCGCACTGTAAGCGATGGCTGCACCAATAACCGCTGCAAGTCCTGCCATAGCGCAGTTCCTGTATCGCATTAGCTCAAGATAGACCATTAATCACCGCGCCCCACTTCCAGCATCCTGTCGAGTGACTTTTTTGCTTTTATCCTGATATCTTCAGGGATTTTTATTATATGTTCATTATTTTCAAGAGCCCTGATAATACTTCCAAGCGTATTCATTTTCATGTTGGGACAGACGGCTAAATTTGTAGCAGGTATAAAGATCTTATCGGGATTTTCCTTTCGCAGCCTGTGCAAAAGCCCAAGTTCCGTGCCTATGATGAATTCCCTGGAATCAGATTGTTTTGCATATTTTAGCATTCCTGCGGTACTGAGGACCTGGTCTGCAAGTGATACCACATCAGGCCTGCATTCGGGATGAACGAGAATTTTCGCATCGGGATGCTCCTCCTTTTCAAGAAGAAGATCACCCGGCAGTATCAGGTGATGGGTGGGGCAATAGCCATTCCACGGAATTATTTTTTTAGTAGTATGGGCCGAAACAAAAAGGGCAAGATTCCTGTCCGGAACAAAGATTATTTCATTCTCAGGGAGCGCATTTACCACTTTTACCGCATTTGCTGATGTGCAGCAGATATCACTTTCTGCTTTAACAGAAGCTGGCGTATTGACATAACAGACAACAGCAGCATCAGGATATTTCTTTTTTTCAAGCTTTAAGGATGCTGGTGTTATCATAGCAGCCATGGGGCACTGGGCACTTGTTTCAGGCATAAGTACAGTCTTTTCGGGATTCAATATGGCAGCGCTTTCGGCCATGAAATCAACACCGCAAAAGACAATTGTTTCTGCGCCGCTATCAACTGCTTTCTGGCTCAGGCCGAATGAATCTCCCACAAAATCCGCAATATCCTGCACTTCGCCGCGCTGGTAATTATGGGCAAGGATTATTGCATTTCTCTCTTTTTTTAACTGTTTTATACGTTTGACTTCATCCATATTTCAGGGTCAAACATTATCCTATTGCTTAAATTGTTTTCTAACGAAATACTTTAAAGGAATGGACTTCGAATATTCCCTTCGCCAGAGGACATTTACTTTATATAACACGTAAATTACATATATGATCAATACATAAGAAAACTAAGGAGGAATGAAAAATATGCAAATAGACCCTATTTGTGGTATGCAGGTAGATGAAAATACAGCAAAGTTCAAATCAGAATATAAAGGAAAAACCTATTATTTCTGTTCTCCCGGATGTAAGAAAACATTTGATTCCGAGCCTGAAAAATATATCAAAAGCGGACCCGTCGGCATGGGTGACAAGAAACCCTGGTGGAAATTCTGGTAAATCAAAGTCAAGTCTCAATATAGGAAAATCCTATATTCCATAAAATGTAGTTGGGAAATAAGGGGATAGCAACTTAATAATCAGCTTATCAATACCAAAGAGCAGCATTACTCCAATAACTATCAGTACAAGACCGGACAGTTTTTTAAGAAGCTCTCCGTTTTTTGAAAACCATTTATACCTGTTCGTGACCTTTTTTCCATAATAGGCAATAGAAAGCATAGGGAGGCTCATGCCTATGGAATAAACGAATAGCATCGATGCGCCGTAAGTCGTATTTCCTACTGATGCGACAAGAGCAAGCACAGCCCCGAGTATCGGACCAACGCACGGGATCCAGAGGACACCAAGTGACATTCCAAGGAAAAATCCCCCGATCAGGCTTCCTTCCGGCATTTTGGAAGAGAATTTATTAAAGAACCCAATTCCTCTCAAGCCCTGCATTATTAAACCTGATATCTTCATGAACTCCATATTTACATCTTCATCAAAAAGCACAAAACCCATACTTATTATGAACAGGATCGCAATGCTGCGTAAATAATCAGTATATCCTGCAAATGTAGCGCCAAATGCTGAAACCAGAACACCCATGGTAGTAAAGCTGACTGTCAATCCCGAAACGATGGAAAGGGGCCTGAGCCTGTGTCCTCCTGAACCTGAAAATATCACAGGAACAAGCGGGAGGCAGCAGGGTTTCATGATCGTAACCACTCCTGCTAAAAATACGATAAATATAGAAATTTCTGATGGTTGCATTTTTTTTAACCTGCCGTTTATTGACCGGTGATGTTACATAAATGAATATATACTATACTTTACACCTGTTGTAAAGCAAAGTATATATTTGTTTTTATTGGTCGTCATTCGAATTAACCCGAATCAAACCAGTTAAAAAGAAAAAACATTGAATAGATGTACTATATTCAAGTTCGAAAATAACCGGAATATTCATGAAAAAATAAAAAAATTAATTGGAATTACTCGTTCTATTCAATCCATGAATCCATTTTCGGATCTATCGTCCAGTCGATAGCTTTGAAAAATGCCTCGATATAATCTGCTTTCTTCAATCCGTAGTCAATCATATAGGCATGTTCAAAGACATCCATGACTATGAGCGGCTTTGCCCCGCTAAGGTGTCCAGCATCATGTTCGTTTATCCATGTATTGAATAACCGCCCTTCTGTGCCATCATAATATAAGATCACCCATCCTATTCCCCGCATGGCACCGGTTGCCTTGAAATCCTTCTCCCAGTTCTCATATGAACCGAAATCCGCTACAATTTTCTTATATAAATTTGTATTTTTGTCGACTGCTTTCCCACCTTTGGTCATGTTATCGAAATAATATTCATGCAATCTCATTCCGTTAAATTCCCAGCCGAACCTGCGCTTTAACTCAGCGTATTCCGGTGTTGTGGTCTTTCCTTCTTTAGCCATTGCACTTAATGCATCAGCAACTTTGTTTGTATTTGTCACATAGCCCTGGTACAATGTAAAATGGTTTTTCAACAACTGATCGCTGAAACCTTTTGTGCCAAGCAGGCTTTCAAAATTCTTTGCTTCGTATGCCATATTTTAAACACCCCAGTATAATCATATACCCGAAACTTCTTATACTTTATTATCCGTCTGCTTCTTCGCATAGATGACACGGTATAGAAAAAGCCTGAGCCTTCTGGACCTCATCAGCTTCGGGATTGGCGGAACCATTGGTTCGGGTATATTTGTTGTTCCGGGAATAGCAGCAGGAATAGCCGGCCCTGGTTCTCTCCTTGCATGGCTGCTTGTGGCAATTTCAGCGACATGTGTCATGTTCTCGCTTGCATGGGCATCCTCAAAATATCCGTCTACTGGCGCTTTCTATTCGATATATTCCAGTGTTTTCGGAAAACGTCTTTCAGCCACAATAGTTGTTTTATATATGGTTTCTGCCGTCTTTGGAATTGCAACTATAGCATGAGGAATCGGACAATATGTTTCTTATCTGGGTTATTCAGATATACTCCGGGTCGAGATAGGAGTGATCATTTTTTTCGCAATAGTGAATATCATTGGAGCCAGGCCATCAAGTTATATCGAGATGATTCTTACGCTTCTGAAAACCATTCCGCTTGTCATCCTGGCTTTTTTACTAATTCCGCATATAAGGCCTGAGAACTTTACTCCATTTTTTACAGGGAATATGAATGATTTCCTTCGTACTGTGATCATTGTTTACTGGTGCTTTACAGGTTTTGAGATCAGTGCAATTCCAGCAGATGAGACAAAAAATAAAAATGATATACACAGATCGCTGATAATGGTAATGCTGATTGTCACATTTGTATATTTATTTATCAATATTTCCCTCATGGGCAGCCTGGGAAGCCCTGTAATTGCATCATCCTCTGCCCCGCTGGCAAAGGCGGCTTCTGTTGCAGTACAGTCTTCAGGCAACATAATGGCGTTTATCGGTATAATTGCGATGATGTCAGCACTTAACGCGTATCTTCTTGCTGCGTCAAGAGTGCTTCAAAACATATCATTTGAATATAGTCTTCCTTTTGTTCCCGATATCGGAAAAAACGGCACGCCTTTTATTGCGATAATGATCAGCGCTGTTGCAGGCGCATCACTTCTGCTTTTTAGCAATCGTTTTGAGCAACTAGCTGCCATTTCTGTTATCACCACCCTTTTGCCTTATTTATTCATCTGTGCTTCTGCTTTAAAGATGTTTGGCAGTCTTAAGATCAGGATAATTTCAACTGTGGGGTTGCTGTCCACAATGATAATTCTTGTAGCATCCTTTTTATATTATTAGATACCCAGTAGATTACCGTATTCCTTTGATGCTTTAGGAGGAATAGATATAATGCCGGACATGGAAATCTTATTTGATATCAGCGGAATGTTATTTCTTCTGGTAGTTTTGACCCTGCTTGTTAAGCCTTTAGGAACGTATATAACGAACGTATATCAGGGCAACCGTACTTTCTTAAGTCCCATCCTGATGCCTCTTGAAAATCTGATCTACAAAGCAGCGGATATAAAACACGATGAAGAGATGGATTGGAAAGATTATGCGAAGGCTCTCTTGTTATTTAACGGCCTGGGATTAATAGTTCTGTTCCTGGTACTTAAGCTCCAGGGAATACTTCCCCTTAATCCTCAGGGCTTCACAGGATTTGACCTCGCTCTTGCATTCAATACAGCTGTAAGCTTTGTCACAAATACAAACTGGCAGGCGTACAGTGGTGAATCGACAGCAAGCTACTTCACCCAGATGTCAGGGCTGGCAGTACAGAACTTTCTTTCTGCTGCCACAGGTATGTGTATAGCTCTCGCCTTGATTCGCGGCTTTACCAGGCATACTTCCCAGACCATTGGAAATTTCTGGCAGGATATGACTAAAAGCGTGTTATACATTCTCCTGCCAATTTCTATCATAGCAGCCCTGCTGTTAGTCTCCCAGGGCGTTATCCAGAATTTTGATCCGTATACAAACAGTTCGTTACTCCAATCCTTTCAAACACCGGATGGACGCAGCATTGGCAATCAGATGCTTCCCATGGGACCGGTTGCATCCCAGGAAGCAATAAAAGAGTTTGGGACAAACGGGGGTGGTTTTTTCAATGCCAACTCCGCGCATCCTTTTGAAAACCCCACTCCATTAACCAATTTCCTGGAAATACTTCTTATCCTGCTTATCCCTTTTTCTCTCACTTACACATTCGGACTCTTCGCAGGTAATACCAGGCAGGGGTGGGCTTTATTTGCAGCGATGATGATGCTGTTCATATTATTACTCGGAGTGATGTACTGGTCTGAGTATAACGGGAATCCGCTTGTGCAGAAGCTGGGAGTAAACGGCTCTTATATAGAAGGCAAGGAAGTCAGGTTCGGGATCGGCAGCTCGGTTCTTTTTGCAGTCAGCACAACAGCTACCTCCTCCGGCGCTGTGAACACAATGCATGACTCATTAACTCCTCTTGGCGGAATGGTCGCGATGCTGCTTATACTGTTAGGCGAAGATATTCCGGGTGGTGTGGGGTCAGGGCTCTACACTATCCTTTCATTTGCGATTATAGCGGTTTTCATTGCAGGTCTTATGATCGGCAGAACGCCGGAATATCTTGGCAAAAAAATAGAGGTCTTTGAGATGCGGATGTCGGTGTTGATTGTCCTCACTTCGGGCATTCTGGTGCTCATTTTTGTTTCTGTTGCACTGGTAACATATGCTGGAATTTCCTCTATTTTGAACCCCGGCCCTCATGGTTTAAGCGAAATACTCTATGCTTTTGCCTCTGCATCCAATAACAATGGCAGCGCATTTGCCGGACTTAATGCCAATACTCTGTTTTATAATCTGTTGACAGCCCTTGCAATGCTTGTCAGCAGATTTGTTCCGGCAGTAGCAGCGCTTGCCATGGCAGGGTCACTTGCGAAGAAAAAATATATCCCGCCGGGCATCGGCACGCTCCCGACGCATCAGATCACATTCGTTCTATGGCTTGCTTTTGTTATTTTGATTGTGGGAGCCCTGACGTTCTTTCCTGCCCTGTCGCTGGGACCGATTGTCGAACATATGATCATGCATACAGGTCAATAATATGACTGAGACAAAAAATATAACGATCTTTGAATCCGGACTCCTGCGCCATGCCCTGTGGGAATCGCTAAAAAAACTTAATCCCCTCAGCATCTGGCGAAAACCTGTCATGCTACTCGTTGAAATCGGAAGCATTATTACAACCGTAAGCTTCCTTGCAGGTTTATTTTTTAAATCTGGTGAACCTTCCTGGTTCACCGCAAGTGTATCCTTATGGCTCTGGCTCACAGTGATTTTTTCAAACTTTGCAGAGTCGCTAGCAGAAGGCCGGGGAAAGGCACGTGCAGAGTCACTTCGTAAAACGCGCACTGAAGTGATGGCAAAAAAGCTGAAAGATCCAAAATCAAAGGAAGAATACGAGCTTATACCTTCCGGAAATCTCCATAAAGGGGATTATATCCTTGTGAATTCAGGGGATATAATTCCCGGGGATGGTGAAGTAGTTGAAGGCGCAGCCCTCGTAAACGAATCATCTGTCACAGGTGAATCAGCTCCTGTCGTGAGGGAATCAGGCGGAGACAGAAGCGCTGTAACAGGCGGGACTAAAGTCATTTCCAACCAGATCATCGTGCGCATAACAGCGAATCCGGGAGAGGCATTCCTGGACAGGATGATCAGTATGGTGGAAGGTGCAAAGCGCCGTAAAACCCCTAACGAGATTGCACTGGAAGTACTTTTGATATCGTTAACAGCGGTGTTTGCTCTTGTGGTTATCAATTTCAACTCGTTATCAATATACAGCATGCAATCTGCTGGACAAGGCACTCAGGTATCGATTACAGTTCTTATTGCACTTTTTGTTTGTCTGGCGCCGACAACAATAGCTGCGCTCCTGCCTGCTATCGGGATCGCGGGCATGGACAGGCTCTTTTCGAAAAACGTGATAGCCCTTTCGGGGAGAGCCATTGAAGCGTCCGGCGATGTGGATATCCTTCTTCTTGATAAGACAGGAACAATTACCCTGGGCGACAGACAGGCAGTGGAATTTATTCCTATGACCGGGCGTTCCGAGCAGGAAATTGCAAATGCAGCATTGCTTGCCTCCCTGACGGATGAGACGCCTGAAGGGAGAAGCGTGGTCGTACTTGCAAAAAAGCAATATCAGATGCGCATGAAAGAGCTGCCTCACGGTGCAAAATCAATTCCATTTACTGCCCAAACACGAATGAGCGGAGTTGATATAGACGGGCAGTCGTATCGGAAAGGCGCTTCCGTTGCAATAACAGAGTATGTTAAAGGCAAAGGAGGAAACGCACCCTCTGAACTTCATCAGAAGGTGCAAAGTATAGCAAAATCGGGCGGAACGCCTCTTGTTGTATGTCATAACTCTGAAATTCTGGGCGTGATACATCTTAAGGACATATTAAAAGGCGGCATCCGCGATCGGTTTATCCAGCTGCGGAAAATGGGAATTAAGACTGTCATGATTACAGGCGATAATTATCTTACAGCGGCAGCCATTGCAGCAGAAGCGGGTGTGGATGATTTTCTTTCAGAGGCAAAACCAGAAGATAAGCTCCGCTTAATTCGTGAAAATCAGCAACAGGGGCATATGGTAGCCATGACGGGAGACGGCACGAATGATGCACCCGCGCTTGCCCAGGCGGATGTGGCTGTGGCAATGAATACAGGAACACAGCCGGCGAGGGAAGCAGCGAATATAATAGATCTGGACAGCAATCCGACAAAATTAATGGATATTGTAGAAA
>CABMCA010000094.1 GCA_902384525.1 uncultured archaeon | reverse complement strand
GTGGAAAATATTTCCGGATATCTTCCCATTCATATACATTTATTTCAGTCATAGATATTGCTTTTTAATTACAAATACGCCAGATGATTTAAATAAAATTTACTGCGGAAGGTCACTGGACATGAACGTTAGACATGAACCCCCATCTTGATGAGGAATACTTTGTTTCAAGGAAACTTAAACAAGGAATCAAGAAACTAACAGATGTAGCAATGAAAATAGTGGATAAAGCAAACAAGATATGCAAACCTGAAACTGTGACCATGACAAATAACTGCTGCCCGATTAAAGGGTTATAGAACGCTTGAGCCGTATGAGATGAAAGTTTCACGTACGGTTCTTAGAAGAGGGAGGACGGGCAACCGTTCTTCTTTATTCGGCAATCTGTTGTATCCAGTGAAATATTTAACAAACTTGATGCAAGAATGTGGGAGATACAATGCTTCCTTACAATTCCTCAGGCAGAATAGCAAATGGTGGAGCTTATCTATATCAGACAGTGAATGTATACTGGCTTATCAACGGGAGTGGGTTGTACAACCGATTATAATACAGGGAGCGCCTGAAATAACCAGCTTTACTCCGGCTTCGCCAGTGAATGATATTATTGAAGCCACCAGAACTTTCACTATAAACGTGAATCAGACAACAAATGTAACCTGGTATATTAACGAAACAGAAGTCGAAACAGAAGTATTCAATGTTAGAAAAAAAACAGTACTGGATTTGTCTTCAGTACTTTATTTTTTAGTAGCACTCCATATCCTCTTGTATTTTCAATTTTTATTTCCTTTAATTCTAATTTTTCATTCATATGTTCTATTTTTTGGTTTGATTCGAATCAAGCGAAAAGATTATATGCAGTTAATACAAATATTCTATATTAAGGAGGTTAGTTATGAAAAAGACATTGATTATTGGATTGTTAGTAGTGTTTGTGTTAATAAGCGGGTGTACTTCAACGACTACGGTTACACCTGCATCGACAACACCTGGACCAACAACTCCGCCACAGACAACCGAACAACAGGTAAATATTAAAGACTTTAATTTCGTTCCCGCTACTGCAGAAGTCCCAATAGGAACAACCGTGACCTGGGTTAATGATGATAATGTTCCACACACAATAACTTCAGTATCAGGCACATTCGATTCAGGAAGTATCGGTCCGGGTAAAACATACAGTTTCAAATTTGATCAAGCCGGAACGTTTGAATATAGCTGTACAAACCATCCAAGCATGCCGCACGGAAAAGTAATCGTGAGATAATCGTGAGAGTTTAAATCATCACTTATAAATTAAGAAACTGGTGAATATTATGAAAAGCAGCACAAAAGATCAGATTAAAGGCAAAGCTCATCAAATAAAGGGTGAAATCAAGGAAACTGCAGGGGAACTCCTCGATGATCCCAAAATGGAAGCCGAAGGTACAGCAGAAAAAATTGTCGGCAAAGTTCAAGAAAAGACCGGCCAGATCAAGAAGGTCTTTGGGAAATAGAACATTTTCCTTTAAATTTTTCACATTTATTCTTTTCCGGTTCATTTTACGTTCTGCAAGAGTTCAAGCTTTGATTTTATTATTAAACAATAATCTGCATCAAAAAGTTTCAATATTTTAACCAAAACAAACATAAAAGATAGAGATAATTGAAGTATTATAATTATTGCATAAATTCAAAAAACCCAGGAGAATTAAATTGGAAAACGTTTTGATAAAAATCAAAGGCATGATGTGCGGACACTGTGAAAAAACGGTCAGTGAAGCAGCAAAGAGTGTTAAAGGTGTAACAAAAGCCTTATCGGATTATAAAAAAGGACAGGTTTTGGTTTCGTATGATACTTCTATTACAGATCTTGAATCTATAAAAAAAGCTATCATAGCATCCGGGTATGAGGTCATCGATGAAGAAGAAGCATGCCCTGTACCTCTTAAACAGGCTGTCACTTTGCCATTAGTGAAAAAAGAAATTAAATCCGGCGGAATACAAAAAACCACTTTGAAACTTACAGGAATGACATGCGCATCATGTGCCCAGAATATCGAGAAAGTTCTTAATAAGATAGACGGGGTGAAAAAAGCAACAGTCAATTTCTCTGTTGAAAAAGCAACGATCGAGTATGATCCGGGAAAGGTGAACCCGGCAGCTTTTGAAACCGCTATTGCAGGCATCGGATACGGGGTTGCAAAACAGGAGATCACGTTAAAAATAGGGGGGATGCACTGTGCTTCATGCGCTCTTAATATAGAAACCGCCCTTAAGAAAACAAACGGGATAACCTCTGCAAATGTGAGTTTTCCTCTTGAGCAGGCAAAGATCAATTATGATCCTGGAATAGTTTCAATCCCGGAAATAAAAAAAGTCATTGAAAATGTGGGTTATACAGCATCTGAAAAAGTTGATAAGACAGAGGCTGACAGAGAGCAAAGAGCAAGAGAGTCAGAGATAAAAAGACAGAAGATTAATTTCATAATCGCGCTGGTTCTTGCAATTCCCATTTCACTTGGCGATATGGGACGAAACCTTCGCTGGGAATTTGTTCCCGAAATACTGAAAAACGATTACTTGCTATTTATTCTTGCAACAATCGTAATGCTATTTCCGGGACGCCAGTTCTTCGAGGGTACATACAAAGGTTTAAAACACGGCGTCACTGACATGAACCTCCTGATCGCAACAGGGACGGGAGCTGCGTATGTCATTAGCGCCGCAGCAACTTTCCTTGACCTTGGTGAAGCATACAAACATACCTATTACGATACTGCTGCGCTTCTTATCATGTTCATAGTGCTGGGACGGTATCTTGAGGCGCTAACCAAAGGAAAAACTTCCGAGGCGATAAGGAAGCTGATGGGTCTACGTGCAAAGACAGCCCGAATTCTTGTGAATGGTGAAGAAAAAGAGATCCCTGTGGAAAATGTCACGGTCAATGACGTGGTGATCGTAAGACCTGGAGAGAAAATACCGGTTGATGGCAAAGTATTGGAGGGTCTTACTGCAATTGATGAATCAATGCTGACAGGGGAGAGCATACCTGTTGAAAAAACGGCAGGCTCAGAAGTTATCGGCGCCACAATGAACAAGACCGGGATGATAAAATTCACGGCCACAAAAGTTGGAGCAGATACAGCTCTTGCCCAGATAATCAAATTAGTAGAAGACGCACAGACCCAGAAAGCACCGATCCAGAAACTTGCTGATATTGTTGCAGGGCATTTCATTCTTGCAGTCCATGTGCTTGCGCTTCTAACATTCTTTTTCTGGTTCTTTATCGGATTTGAATATTTCAATGTTCCCGCAACTTTCGGGATGGGAATGACTTCACCATTCCTTTTCTCGCTATTGATATCCATAACAGTCCTGATCATCTCATGCCCATGCGCCGTGGGACTTGCCACACCTACTGCGATAATGGTGGGCACAGGAAAAGGAGCCGAGAACGGTATTCTTATAAAGGGCGGTGAGGCGCTTGAGCGTGCGCAGAAACTTGATACTATTGTATTTGATAAGACAGGAACGCTTACAAAAGGTGAGCCTTCTCTCACTGATGTAATAGCCATTAAAGGAACAGAGGTTGAAATCCTGACACTTGCTGCTATTGCTGAAAAAGGATCGGAGCATCCGCTTGGTGAGGCTATTTTGAAAGGCGCAAAAGAACGTGGTATTGAAATCCCTGATGCAGAGAGCTTCAAGGCAATTCCGGGAAGAGGAATAGAAGTAAAATCCGGTGGAAAGCGAGTCCTTGTTGGCACACGAAAACTGATGACTGAGAACAATATGGACATCAAACCAGTAAATAGCAGGATGGAAGAACTCGAAACCCGGGGGAAAACTGCCATGCTTGTGTCATCCGGTAATGAAATAGTTGGAATGATCGCTGTTGCGGATACATTGAAAGAGCATTCAAAACAAGCAGTGAGCGAACTTCATAAGATGGGATTTACGGTCGCCATGATCACAGGAGATAACAGGCGTACTGCTGATGCGATCGCAAAACAGGTGGGTATCGACATTGTATTATCAGAAGTGCTGCCAGAGGAAAAAGCAACACAAATAAAGAAACTCCAGGCCGAAGGGAAAAAAGTGGCGATGGTCGGCGATGGCATTAATGATGCGCCAGCTCTCATGCAGTCTGATGTTGGTATCGCTATCGGAAGCGGTACAGATGTTGCGATCGAGTCGGCACAAATTGTCCTGATAAAGAGCGACGTGCGCGATGTGGCAAAGGCCATACGCCTTAGCAGACTTACATTGAACAAGATAAAGCAGAACCTGTTCTGGGCTTTCTTCTATAACGCTGTGGGAATACCCATAGCTGCAGGAATTCTATATACATATACTAACCCATTAACAGACAAACCATTCTTACTGGATCCAGCTATAGCCGCAGCCGCAATGGCTACAAGCTCGGTTTCCGTGACATTGAACACGCTTTTGATGAAGAGGATAAAGCTTTAAAGGTGAAATATGGAGAATAAAACTGGATTTTATAGCATAATAGCAAGTACGGTAACATCGATATTGATCGTAGTATTATTTTATATATCTGCTATTCAGAAAGTTGGCCCATCCACTCAATACAGTTATACCGATGTGTATGCGGGGATGGTTTATGTGTTCATTCTTTCGATGATAGTATCGGCTTCGATATGGCCTGGAGTAATTGAAAAAAGGCTAAAGAAACTCAAGAATTTACCACAAAATACTTAAGTTTACACCCCTTGTAAATATCTATATGATAGAACTGGACAATCTCGATGTAAAGATATTGGCACATTTGCAGAGCAATAGCAGGGAATCATTCCAGGAGATCGCAAAGCGGTGTCTTACAAGCGTTCCCACGGTCAAGAGCCGTGTGGACAGGATGCTTGAACTCGGGATTATCAATAAATTCACAATAGATATCGACAACAGTAAGCTGGGGATAACAGAAGCGATACTCCTTGTAAATGCAAAGCCAGGCGCTGTCAGGAGGATAACTGAAGAACTCCGGGGGATTGAAGAAGTTAAGGAACTGTATGTAACCTCTGATTCTGACACAGCCATCGTATCAAGAGTAGCAGGGGATATGCAGCGGATTCTTGCGATACAGGAGAAAATAGATCTTACTGATGTAAATAACATCCGTATATTATCAGTAAAAAATGCATTCGCAAAGGGGTCAACTATCCCGCTCGCGTCCTCTAGCATAATATTGACCTGTTCTTATTGCGAAAAGAAAGTGACAGGAGATGCAGTAAGAAAGAAATTCGATGACAAAGACTATTTCTTTTGCTGCACTACATGCCAGGGCGAGTTTGAGAAGAAATACACTAAGATGGTAGCCAGGATATAGTGAACTACCACAGCCTAAAGGCATTGTCGCTTCCTGCTTCAACGAATTTAAAGAATTTTTATCTTAATTTTATAAAGCACAAATCAAGATTTATGACGCTTTTTGGTACGCTTTCCCTGTACAGGGCAAAAAAACATGAATAAGATGAATTCCAGTATCAGGAGAGATACTCATTTAAACACCGCCAGCCGCATCGCATTCACTATCACAAGCAGGGACAGGCCCATATCTCCAAATGCAACAGCCATCCAGAGTGTCACAATGCCAGGAAAAGCAAGAACAGCAAAACTTCCTTTTACTGCAATTGAAGTAAAGATATTCTGCTTAACTATCCTAAAAGTCTTTTTACTAAGTTCAAATAAATAAGGCAGTTTGGATATATCATCATGCATTAGCGCTATGTCGGCGGTCTCAAGTGCAACATCGCTGCCGATTGCTCCCATTGCTATGCCAACAGTCGCCTTTGCCAGCGCAGGGGCATCGTTCACTCCGTCGCCTATCATAACTACCTTACCGTATTTTTGGGTCAATTCCTCGATCATCCTGACCTTATCTTCCGGAAGGAGATTTGAATGGTATTCATCAATCTCAAGCTTATTAGCTATCGTCTTTGCAATTCTATCATTGTCTCCTGTCAGCATCACCACACGCATGTCCTTTTTCTTTAACAAGCATATGGTTTCAGGCGCAGCGTCCCTGACTTTATCCATTATTGCAATAATTCCCATACATTCCCGGTTCCCTATAAGAATTGAAGTTTTACCATCACTTTCAAGCTTTCTGACTTTTTCTTCCGGGAACGGAATTGATAACTCAGAAAACATGACAGGGCTGCCGATATAATAGGCGCTTTTGTCTATAACACCTTTTACACCTTTGCCCGGAGTAGCCTTAAATCCACTTACAGGTTTTAAACTCACTCCATCGATTCTGGATTTTAAAACAATAGCCTTTGCCAGCGGATGTTCGGATAATGCCTCTATGGATGCGGCTGTCTCAAGAATCTCCCTGGATGAATAATTATTAACTTCTATCGTATCTGTCACCACCGGTCTTCCCTCAGTCAATGTGCCGGTTTTATCAAAAACAAAAACCTTTGCCTTTGCCATCTCCTCTATGTAATTTCCTCCTTTTATCAAGACCCCGTTCCTTGCAGCGCCTGTTATTCCAGAAACCATTGATACAGGCGTGGAAATTGCAAGGGCGCAGGGGCAGGAAATGACCAGAAGAACCAGGGCTTTGTAAAGCCATTCATCAAAAGGCTTACCGAAAACAAGGCTTGGAATAATCGCCACACTCACTGCCGGGAAGATCACCGCAGGGGTATAATAACGGGCAAATATATCAACGAATTTCTCGGTCGGGGATTTTTTTCGTTCAGCCTCCTCAACCAGCCTGACAATTTTTGATAATACCGTGTCTTGCGACCCTTTTGAAACTTTTATTTCAAGATATCCGTGCTCATTCAGCGTTCCTGCATATACTGAATCTCCTGTCTTTTTATGGACAGGCATTGATTCTCCAGTGATAGCGGCCTGATTTACACTTGACTCTCCGCTAATCACAAATCCGTCAAGAGGTATTTTCTCACCCGGTCTGACAACTGTAATTTCATTGATTTTCGCATCATGAACATCTACGTTGACTTCTTTTCCATCCCTTATTACAATGGCAGTATCAGGCGCAAGTTTAACAAGAGAACCAATAGATTTCCTCGCCCTTTCTCCTGCATAATCTTCTAAAAACTCGGCAATAAAAAACAGATAAAGCACAGATGCCCCCTCTTCCCCGTAGCCGATGGAAAATGCACCAACGGCAGCAATTGTCATCAGGAAATTCATATCCAGGCGTTTTTTCAGGAGCGAAGATATGCCCTTTTTAGCTATGCTGTATCCAGAAATTATTCCTGCGAACAGGAAGAGAATGTGAGATAAAGCTGTTGTTCCCCTTATGTATTCTATGGAAAGCCCAAGAAACAGTAACAGGGACGAAAGTGCTATAATACGTATCTTCAGTTGTTTCCAGAGAGGAAGTTTTTCCTCAAAAATATCGGTTGAACATGAGGAACAGCTTTCTTCATAATCATCCTTCCCATCTTCAAGAGCGTTATATCCGGCTTTTTCAATAACCTCTCTGATTTCTGATGTAGTGGTGCGGGACGGGTCATACTTTATCACCGCTTTTCCAGTAATGAAATCCACACTTACCCCGGCGATACCTTTCAGTTTCCTGATTGCATTTTCCACGTTCATGGCGCAGGAAGGGCAGTCCATGCCTTTGACTCTTAATTCGACGTCCTTTAGCTCAACCATGCATATCTGTATTACATGCTTTTAAAAGTAGATTGTGCTAAGAAACCGGTGCAAAGTTAATAAAATCAGACGGAACAGTGGCAGACCATAACATCCTTTATTGCAGATATGCGTTCTACAAAATGTTTGATACTGTCATTATCTCCCTGAAGGATTACCCATTCAGCACACCTGTCACCAAAATGAGTGTGGGTTGCAGATTTTACAATATTTTTAAATTCATGGATGATATTGTGTACTGGCTGTTCTCTTTTATCGTCATAAACAATAGTCGCGATGAATGGAGTAAAGCTGTCAATATGCTCTATCCATTTATTCTGGGCAACGAATCTATGAAGAGCTTCACGGACTGCATCCGAACGGCTGGAAAAACCCAGCTTATTCGTGATATTGTCGAATTCCTTTAGTTCTGTGCCTGAAAGTGATATGCTTATAACTACCATAGAATACTCTATGATGCTTGATTACCTGAAATAGTTATTTTTCAAATTTTATCGCTCACTTACTTTTAATCACCTATTTTAACTTCCTGTTGTTGCAATATATCCGAAATCGTTTACAGCCTTTGTAATGTCTGATACTCCCACTATTGCAGGATCGTATTCTACGACTGCCATTTTCTCGTTCAAGGATACTTTCGCACTTTTGATTCCTTTCTTTTTTGCGAGCATAAGCTCTATGCCCACTGCACACGCTCCGCAGCGCATCCCAGCGATATCAAGAATCAGTTTTTCCATAATGCACCTCGTTTTTTGTTTAATTGCCGTCTTTCTGCTCTATTCAGCACAGCAGCTCATCTTGCTGATATCCTTTCTAAAGGACTGTGCCACAAGTTTTACCGCCTCTGTCATTGTCGGGAAAACATGAACTGTGTCTATAATATCATCAATAGTCATTCCATATTTTACAGCAATCACTCCTTCATGAATCATATCCGCTGCCAGCGATGCCACTATATGCACGCCGATTATGCGCTCGGTTTTTGCATCAATCACCATTTTGATAAGTCCCCGTGTATCTTTTGCCAGTACTGCTCTTGGCACAAGTTCCATCGGGATAGTGCTGCATCTGCAAGTTATGCCTGTTTCTTCAGCCTTCTTTTCTGTCAGACCGACACTCGCCACTTGCGGTATGGTGAATACGGCATGGGGCACTGCCGAAAAGTCCATCTTTTTCCCTTTATCTGCCAGGGCGTTCTCAGCCGCAATTGAGCCTTCTTTGCCTGCCACAGTTTCAAGCATTGGTTCGCCTATAACATCACCTGCTGCCCAGATATTTGATGTGGTTCTCATCTCATCATCCACGATTACTGCGCCGTTCTTATCAACCTGAACACCTGCTCTTTCCAGACCTAAATCCCTCGTATTGGGCTTCCTGCCTGTTGCCATCAGCAGTTTTTCAGCCTTAAATTCTCTTTTTTCTTCTCCAAAAAGCGCAGTTACTACGATATTACCGTTCTCTTTCCTGACACTTCTTACATTTGCCCCGGTCTGAATATTTATGCCTTCCTCCCCAAGATAGGCTTTGAGATAATCTGAGATTATGCTTTCCTCTTCAGGTATTATCCTGGGACTTCTCTGGAGCACGGTAACTTTTGTTCCAAAATGAGAAAACATCTGGGCGAATTCCAGACCAATAGCCCTTCCGCCCAGCACTATCATTGATTCAGGGAGTTCGGATAGCTCCATAGCCTCTACGTTGGTCAGGTAATCTACGCTGTCTATACCTTCTAACGGAAGGATATGTGGAGAGGAACCAGTGGCTATAACGAACTTATCAGCATGTAGAGTCCTGCCGTTCACCTTTACCTCGTTTTTGGAAACAAAAACAGCCTGCCCTCTCAGAAGAGTTATCCCTGAAGCATCAATTACATCAATATACCTGCTCTTCCTCAATCCATCTACAATCTCTCTTTTCTCGGTTATTGTGACAGCGAAATCAAGGGAAGAAGTAACATCCAAGCCAGCATGACCATGATTCTTATAGTAGTTGATTTCTCCAACTCTAAGCAGGTGCTTGCTTGGAACGCAGCCAACATTAACGCAAGTGCCGCCGATTGTGCCTTTCTCAACCATCGCCACATTTGCTCCTAAATCTACGGCTTTTATCGCCGCCCCAAAAGCAGCAGAGCCACTGCCGATGATTATTAAATCATATTTTTCCATATCACACAACTCACTTTAATATAATTTAGATTTTATCGATGCTACTGTATTCAGTTTTCTATTTTCCTTGGTACGCACACCATCGCATTCGGTTTGCATACCATGTGGCAGCTCCCGTCTCCAACACAGTTACCAGTGTTTACAGCGACTGAGATTTTCCTGCCATTTAATTCTTGGATCTCGTATACTCCTCTTGAGCATACCTTCACGCACATCCCGCAGCCATTGCATTTCTCTTTATCAACATATTCTATAAAGGCTGGAGTCCATTTATCGCCTGACTTTGTTTGTCCCTGATAATATGCAACATCATCAAGTTCACAGCAGCAACTCTTCATTTCTCTACACTCACTACTTCAATGTTGCTGGATTTGCAGGCAGGACAGATTATGCTTTTTCCAAGTCCTTTAAATCTATTTTCGCAATCAAGGCAAACATATTCTTTCAAATCCATTTCTATTTTTTCTATATCGAATTCGGGCACATCTCCGACCATGCACATATTTTTCACCTCAATTTCATATGTATATCTGTCAGCGTCCATTTCTCATACCACGGTAATGATTTTAAGATTTCCTCTATGTCTCTTCCAAGCTTTCCGGCATAATTTCCTGCTCTATGAATATATTGATACGACATTCCAAGGAAACCTTCAGCTTCATGCTTCTCTGCTTCCTGCAAAGCCTCTTTGAGACCTTCCTCGTATGAAGGCATGAATTTCGCAAGCTCCCCTGAAATATCGATACCTGCTTTAGCTGCATAATTTATTGCATTTTCTATATACACATGCATTCCATAGATTTGCCCTTCTGATGCATATTTTTCCGCTTCTTTAAGCATTTCAGAGATCCCTTTTTCATATGCTGGCTTTAGCCTTTCAAGCTCGCCGCTGATATCCTTGTTGAGTTTTACGGCAGTCTCCTTTGCCTTTGATACATAAAAATCAACATCGTTCAAAACATTCAGATCTGTACACTGCTGTGCTCTTTTAAGAAATCTCTCCAGATCGTTATTCCTGTCTTGCGGAGTCTTTTCCCTGTCTGCTTTTTCTTCGATCTTAATTTCCTCAAGCACCGAACCGGCATCTCCCATCGCCGTTATTTTGCCAAGCTTCATGTGCGCAGTGCGGTCGCAAACATTCCGGACAAATTCCATGTCGTGAGAAACTATAACAAATGTCGTCCCCGTCTCTTTTCTTGCTGTCAGTATCGAGTTTGCAACTTCGTTCTTTGTGATCGGGTCCATCGTTCCTGTTGGTTCGTCAAAAATAATAATCCTCGGTTCTCTTATGAGAACCTGCGCCATTGTCACCCTCTGACGTTCTCCAACGCTGAGCTCATATGATGTCTTCTCTAAAATCTCATGTGCTGTATTTTCATCAAAGCCCACTGCTTTCAATGCAGCAATCGTTTTTGTTCTTGCGAGTTCAGGCTCAAGTTTCAGACCTATCGAATCGGTCAGATTAGACAATACATTCCTGTGAGGATAAAGGGAATATTCCTGATGCAAGTAGCCAATATGCGGTTTTGCGCGTCCCCTGAAATCTGTTCCTTTCTCGGTCATATCAACCCATATATCCCCGATTCTAACATCCACTTTTCCGCTATCTCTCTCCATAATGCCTGCTATGATTTTAGAGAGTGTTGTTTTACCTGCTCCGCTTATACCCAGTATACCGAAAATTTCTCCTTCGTTGACTTCGAAGTTCACGCCATTCACCGCAGGGATCATACCTTTTGAATAAGAGTAATATTTTTTCTTCAAATCCTTAAGAATAATGATCGGTTCACCGATGACTGCTTTGCCCTCATTCACAACTTCTGTCATTGCAGAGAACTTTTCAATAATATCATCCGGTTTTCCTATTTCGATGATTTCTCCATTTTCCAGAAGGATCGCCTTGTTTGTCAGGTCATGCAAAACGCCAGGCAGATGCGAAGTAACAAGCATTGTCATGTTGTGTTCCTGTTTTGCTTTTAATATGCTGTCATGCACAAGCTTTGCAGTTCTTGGATCAAGTGTCCCGGTCGGTTCATCCGCAAGCAAAAGCATCGGGTATTTCGCAAGCTGCCTTGCCAGCACTACGCGCTGTTTCTCTCCCCCGCTGAGTTCTTTCCCGGTGTAAGTCATTCTATGGCTGAGTTTCATTTTTTCTATTAATTCTGCTGCTACATAAGGACGTTTTTCATTAGGAATATCGGAACATTCAAAGCTGTGAATGATATTCTCAAGAACTGTCTCATCGCCATATAATCCAAAGGTTCGCTGCATCATAATAGCAGTCCTGTCCATGATTTTCCGGTGCATGTCCTTCGAATTAAAATAATTCACCCTTTTCAATTCTGTTTTTATGCCACATTTTGAGCACGCTTTGCCTGCATTACCTGGTGGATTTACTTTACCGCATTTGGGACACAAGGAAATGTTAAATATGACCTCGCCAGAAATATCTTCAAATTCCTCAAAACCTCGAAGCAAATGTAAAAGAGTACTTTTTCCTGCACCGCTCTTTCCAATTATACCGATGCTATCGCCTTCATTTATGTCCAGGTTTATATTTTTGAGAATCTGTTTGCCATTAGCACTTATGCTCAAATCCCGTATCTCAATTAAAGCTGCCATTTTAACTCCTGCTTTTGTTTTTTACAACCTCGCAAGAAAGAATTCCTTCAAACATTTCCTTCACATGCTTATCCGAAAGATCAAGAATTTGTGAGATAAGCTCGTTCTTTATCGAGTAAACCACAAATTTTCCATCTTTTTCGGTGTTTACAAGCCCGCAGTTTCGCAGACATGCCATATGGTGCGAGATGAGACTCTGGTCTTTTCCTGTCGCCTCGCAGATATCATTTACGCACATTCCGCCGTTCTCTTTCAATGCATAGAGTATTGAAAGCCTGGTTTCATCGCTCAATGCGCTGAAGAAATACTTTTTTGCAGTGGTTAAATCTCCATGTAACATATGTATGTATGTTCATACGTTCTATTATAAATACGTTTGGGATAAAATCAGCATTCTTTCATCCAGAGCGGCCTTTGCGCTCTAAGATTGTTTAATACTAAGGTCATCAGAAAATATAATATTCGGTTAACCGAAATATTTAATAACTACTATTGCATTATAAGATATTAGGTAAACCTAATAACGGTGAGATAATGTTTGAAACACTGACAATTACTTTAAGAGAAGGAATAGAAGCAGCGCTTGTAATTGGTATAATACTTGCATACCTTGGCAAGACCAATAAAGAGGCGCTGAAGAAATATGTATATGCCGGGATAATTGCGGCTATAGTAGGAAGCATCGCGACTGCCATAGTAATTCAAATGCTTAAGACGCAATGGAGTGATTTCATGGGGGGTCTTATGTACTTCATAACGGCGTTCTTCTTAGTTACAATGCTGCTGTGGATGCAACACACTTCAAAGCACATCAGGCAGGATATCGAGCAGAACATGGAAAGTGCCCTGAGTAAGTGGCAGGCATTAGGAGTTTTTGCGCTTACCTTTTTCATGATATACAGAGAAGGTGCAGAAATTGTATTATTCCTCTCTACAACAATAACAAAGACAAATTCTTTTGTTGCTTTGGAAGCAACTGTAGGTTTTGCATTGGAAACGCTTTTTGGTTACTTATTCATTAAAGGCAGCCTTAAGATGAACCTTGGAAGGTTCTTCAAGATAACTGGTGTTATGTTAGCTATAATAATCTTCCAACTGATTGTGGGCGGAATACATGAGTTGTCGGAAGTAGGAGTAATAACTCTCAACCCTTTCGGTATGAGTATCATAGGTCCGTTAGTAAAGGACTCGGCTTCCATTGTATTCACTGGTATCTTGCTTGGTTTCCTTGTGGTGTTATTCGTAATGGTGCCATGGAAGCAGATAAAAACTGACGGTATTGAAGGCATTGAAAAAAGAAAAGCGCTCGGTGCTATGCGTAAAGAGAGAAACAGGAAAATCACAGTGGGCATAGTAGCAGCATTTATAATATTTGCTTTCGTGAGCACCCAGATATCCGCGCTGCCGTCCGGGGTAGATCCAAAGCCTGAAAAAATGAGCACAGCAGGAGGCGCGATAAAGATCTCTGCAGCAAGCGCATCTGATGGGAATTTGCATAAATACGTTTGCGATATGCAGCACGCTGCGGGTGAAGCCTGCCCGATGCACGGCAGCAATGGCAAAGCGAATGTGAGGATTCTGGCTATGACAAAGAGCGATGGGAGCGCTGCCGTAGCTTATGATGCCTGCGCCCTGTGCGGCGCTGCAGGGTATGTACAGGAGGGGGAGCAGCTCATATGCAAGCGGTGCGGAGCACCTATTAACCCTGATACCATAGGCGAAGCAGGAGGATGCAATCCCATACCCCTTAAATATACAGTTGCTGGCGATGAGATCGTAATAAAAACAGATGATGCGGGAGAAAAGGCCGACCTGTTCAAATAAAAAGGTGTGCAAATGAAAAGGATTACCTCCAAAGAAGCAAATGTGTTGTGCCTGATTGTCATTGCCGCAGCTGTGCTTCTTATCTCAGGTTGTGTCACCAAACAGCCAGCTATTAAATATCCACTTAATAAGAGTGCTGCTCCAGGTCAAATGATAAAATGGACTTTCGATACCGATCCTGTGGGTGGACTTCCTAAGGAAGCAAATGTTTTCAGCGGGGACTGGGTAATAAGCACAGATAGCGATGCTCCGACACCACCAAATGCTCTCTGACAGATTGGGGTTTCAGAGTTCCCTGCTCTTTCACTGAGCGATACAGTGTATGTTGATGCTGCTGTATCTAGTTTTTTCAAACCGATATCTGGTCGTACTGATCAGGCAGCAGGAATCATCTTTCGTATCCAGGATAAAGATAATTACTACATCCTGCGTGTCAATGCGCTCGAAGACAACATTAACCTCTATAAGTACGTTGCCGGAAGGCGAAGCCTCATCAAAGGTGTCCCCGTGAATGTAGAGTCAGGAAAATGGCAGGAGTTGCGCGTCGAAAACACCGGAAATCGTATTCAAGGTTTTCTGAATGGTCAAATGGTGGTCGAGGCTACTGATGATACTTTCAGTGCAGGCGGGGTGGGCATCTGGACAAAAGCTGACTCAGTTACTTGTTTTGACAACGTCCAGATAACGGCAAGGTAATCCAATTATGTTCCCGCAACTGCTCTTAAAAGCCATTCAGCGAAGAAAGCTGAGAATTGCCCTGGCAGTACTCGCTGTTGTCATGGGCGCCTCTATAGCCTCAACGCTTCTTACAGTATCATTTGACATCAATGATAAAATGGGAAAAGAGTTAAAAAGCTACGGCGCAAACATCCTTTTGCAGCCTTCATCCGAAGGCGCTTTCATAAACGAGAGCGAACTCTACAAAATGAAAACCATCTTCTGGAGGCACAACATAATGGGATATTCCCCCTATCTCGGTGATACTGTAAAGGTAAAAGACACGGAAATAGTATTGAGCGGCACTTATTTTGACGAGGAAATCAGGATACCAGGGCTCAACAAAACATTTATCGGAAACAGAAAAGCGGACGAGAAAGAAGCAACTATCAGGACAGGGGTAAAGACTATAGCGCCATGGTGGAAGGTAGATGGAGAATGGCCTGCACCGAAGGAAACGCTTGTTGGGGAAGCGCTTGTTGGTATCATTGCTGCTGAGAATTTAGGGTTAAAGCAAGGAGATCTTTTCAGGGCAGAGTCCGGCAGTAATAATAGGACTTTCAAAGTATCGGGTATTCTCTCCACTGGCGGGGATGAGGATGGGCAGGTGATAGTATCCCTCAAGGATGCACAGATGCTTTTCGAGAAGCAGGGGATGGTTGATCGAGTGGTGGTTAGTGCGCTGACCAAGCCTGAGCCTGAACAGAAGATAGACCCATCCAGGCTTCCACCTGAGAAATATGAAATCTGGTACTGCACGCCGTATATTTCCTCCATAATGCTCCAGATCGAAGAAACAGTACCCAGTGCAAGCGCCAGGCCCATCAGGCAGGTGGCAGACAATGAAGGAAAGCTGCTTAAAAAATTTGAATGGCTTATGTTCCTGATCACAGGTATAGCCATGACCACAGCCTCATTGGGTGTCGCCGCCGCCATGAATACCTCAATTTTCGAGAGGAAAAAAGAAATCGGATTGATGAAAGCGATAGGTGCCGATGGAAATCAAATCGCACAGCTATTCTTTGCAGAGGCGGCTGTTACCGGCATGATGGGCGGAGCAATTGGAATTATTATTGGCATTGTACTGGCCAGAATAGTAGGCATGTGGGTATTCGGCGCTATCATAAATCCATCCCTTTTCTCTGTATTGATTTCAGGGATACTATCGCTGGCAGTTGCTCTTCTTGGCAGCATGCTGCCGGTGAAAAAGGCTGTTGAAATAGAACCATCCGTTATACTCAGGGGTGATTAAATTGTTCACTCGCCTGGTAACAAAATCACTCTGGGTAAGGAGAGAGAGGTTGTTGATATCTGTAATTGCAGTAATGCTTGGGGCTGCCATGGTGACTTCTCTGCTAACCATCTCTCTGGATATAAGGGAGAAGATGGGCAAGGAACTTAGAAGCTACGGAGCCAATCTTGTTATCTTGCCAGGTGAAGGAGAATATATCGACCAGTTCAATGCTACTCATGGTTCTATCATAGGTTCTGTCCCTTTTCTTTATTTCAAAGCTGAGGTTAACGCAAAACAGATAGAATTTGCAGGGGCAGACCTTGAAGCAGCAAGAAAAATGAACCCTTGGTGGCATGTTGAAGGCGTACTTCCAGAACAGGAAGAGGTAATGCCGGGCATTAATGCTGCAAATAAACTGGGACTTAGAATCGGCGATATGCTGAGCATAGGGGAGAAATCCTTTAAAGTCTCAGGTATTATGGATACAGGTACATCTGACGATAACAGGATTTTCATCCCCATGGAAACTGCAGAGCAGATTTCAGGTAAAAGCGGAGCAACACTGGTACAGGTGAGTGTTCTTGGAGATGTCGATGAAGTAATCAAATATCTCGAGAACGAAGGCTATAAAGTAAAGAAGATTCGGCAGGTGGCTGAGAGCGAGAAAGTCCTTCTTGATAAAACCCAGCTTTTAATGGCTCTGGTGGCTTTTTTTGTCCTCTCGGCCGCAAGTCTCAGTCTTTTTTGCACAATGATTACAAGTGTACTTGAACGAAGCCGCGAAATAGGTCTTATGAAGGCACTTGGCTGCGGAAATGGCAGGCTTGCAGCTATATTTCTTGCCGAGGCCGGGGTAATGGGTATAGCAGGCGGCATTCTTGGATATTTTGTCGGGCTTTCACTTGCGCAATTCATAGGAATGGAGATATTTGATATGAATGTGTCGATAAAGCCAGAGGTTTTCGTTCTCACCCTTTTAATCTCAACAATGATCGCTGCAATTTCAAGCCTGATACCCATCAGGCGTGCAATTTCAATCGATCCTGTAGTAATACTTAGGGGTGAGTAAAGACCCCGCATTTAAATGCGGGGAATAGGACTGATAAAAATGATAATAGCAAAAGATCTTGTCAAGAAATACGATACTACATGTGCACTGAAAGATGCCAGTTTCACTATTGAAAAAGGAGAATGGGCTAATATAATGGGACCTTCTGGTAGCGGAAAAACCACGCTTTTGAACCTGATAGGATGCCTTGATTCTCCAACAAGCGGCTCTTTGATGGTGAATGGAAGCGAGACATCAAAGCTCAGCCAGAAAGAGCGAACGCGTTTTCGGCGCGAGAACATTGGTCTCGTTTTCCAGCAGTTCCACATGATTCCCCATCTTACCGCCCTTGAGAATGTGATGATAGCGCAGTACTTTCACAGCATTGAAGACGAGAAAGAAGCAAGGGAAGCACTTGTGCATGTTGGCATGGGGCACAGGCTGCATCATCTGCCCTCCCGGCTTTCCGGAGGGGAACAGCAGCGCGTATGCATAGCGAGAGCATTGATAAACCAGCCCCAGATAATATTAGCGGATGAGCCTACAGGAAATCTCGATAAAAAAAATGAGGAAGCTGTTCTTGATATATTCAGGGAGCTGCACAGCGAAGGGAGAACAATAGTGATCGTAACCCACAACCCTGAGATCGGCGAAATAGGGGATAAAATAATACAAATATCACACGGTGAAGTAAACTATTAATCATCAAGAAGCCTACTGAAATCATAAATGACAAAAGAATCCCCAAGGATAGAAGAATATCTTGAATATATATATAAACTGCAGGAGATGCATGAATCCGCCACAACCTCGAAATTAGCCCAGCGCCTGGAATTAGCCCCTTCATCTGTTTCAGAGATGCTAAAGCAGCTTGAACAGAGAGGACTTGTGGAGTACGCTGAGAAAGGAGTGGTATTGACAAAAGAAGGCGAACTTAAAGCCAGGAAAGTGATAAGAAAACATCGCCTCTCAGAGCGCCTGCTTACGGATATTCTGGGTTTTGAATGGGATAAAGTACATGAGGAGGCATGCAGGCTTGAACACGATATAAGTTCTGAGATGGAGGAAAAAATCGAAGAGAAACTGGGTAATCCCAGAACATGCCCGCATGGTTATCCGATACCTGATAAAGAGGGATTGATAGTCCGGGATAATACAGTAAAGCTTTCAGAACTCAAAGCAAACGAAAAAGGAGTTATTATAAGCGTTTTTGAAGAGAATTCGGAGATGTTACAGTATCTGGGCAGTCTTGGATTATATCCTGAGATAGAAGTGAAAGTAAAGAGTGTCGCTCCTTTTGGAGGACCGATTCTTATCAGGGTAACTGGATCGGAAAAATCAGTAGGAAAGGAACTTGCAGAAAAGATAATGGTGCAAAGAAAATAAAGTTATACAGATTGAGCAGGAATGGTAAGGAGGTCACGTATCAGTTCCGGCCCGCATGACTCTGGCGGCTGCTGCCCGGTGAGCCATTTCTCTCCCCAGGCTTTTACCTCCTGCATTAACTTTCTTAAATCCTCGCCCTTCCGGGTAAGTACATATTCTGTTTTTTCAGGCTGGCCCAATGTTGTCTTTTTTTCTATAATCCCGTTCTTCTGAAGTTCGGATAAATTCTGGGTAAGAACCTTGGAAGATATTCCTGGAATGCAGGCTTTCAATTCATTGAACCTTTTCGGTGATTTCATTAAATTATACGTAATAACAAGCGACCACTTATTCCCTATTGTATATATCGATTCTACTACAGGACATATCTCACTTTTTGAAGTTGATGTACCGGGGGTCACAATTCGATTGTATATAAGTGTTATATAATATATCTTTGGTCTTTTACATGATGGTCTTTTTACATGAGGTTACCTGCTGGTAACTTTAATTTTAAATATAATATAATAATTAATAGGGGATTTGAGGTTTTTAAATATGAGTTTTGACAAAGAAAAAATAAAAACAGCAATCAATGCTGTAAATGATGCTTGCCTCCACTGCGGCAGCAGCCACACCAATGAATGCCCTGTAAGTATGGCAAGGCAGGCTTTGAAATCAGTGGAGTGAAACCAGATGTCGGAAAAAACGCAAAATTTCAGCCTGGTATTTCTGCGTGCAGCCCTGGGCGTAATCTTTTTCGCCCACGGTTCCCAGAAGCTTCTTGGCTGGTACGGAGGATATGGTTTTAATGCAACAGTCCAGTTTTTCCAGCAGATGGGCATACCGCCTGCTCTTGGTGCGCTTGCGATCCTGGCTGAGTTCTTCGGAGGGCTCATGGTACTCCTTGGGTTCTTTACCCGCATCGGCGCGGCAGGTATAGCTGTAAACATGGCTGTAGCGCTGTTCACGGTGCATCTTCCTCAGGGATTTTTCATAGCAGGCGATAAGATAGGATTTGAATATGTATTCGCGCTGCTTTTGATGGCATTATACCTTGTGATAAACGGTGGAGGCGAAATGTCTATAGATAAATATATCCGGGAAAAAACAGGAAGCAATTTCATCGGGAAATTAATATCCTGAGCTATGCCACCATTTTATTTTTGTATTTTGTTTGATTTTGGCACTATAAAAAGAAAGATGTAGTTTTGCAGCAGGCAAAGCTGTGGCTTGTTCCTGCAAAAAACACTATAAGTAAGTTTTAAATGATATTACTTTATATACTGGGTACCATCAATAAGGCTTGTTTACAATGAATGTAAACCTTACATAAGGGATTTAAACTACATGGTGAAAAAGATGAATTATAAAAAATTGTTGTTATTATATTTGTTTTTACTGCTGACTGCATTCGTTTTGCCAGCAGTTGCAAATGAAGAGAATATGGACATGGGAAATATGGATATGGGTAACATGCCTGCATCAGATCATGCCACCACAACAAGTGAAGGCGGTCATTCCATGGGAGGACAGGTCAACTGGTTAGTCATATCTTTGTTCCTACTTGGCACAGTGGCTTTAGGATTTGTTGCATTCAACACCGGGAAGCTCAGTAAAATAAATTTCCTTAATAATCCACATATTAAATCCCTTTTAAAAAGCAAATGGTATCCATTAATATTTGTTCTGCCAACAATGATAATATTTGGCATCCTTGTCATCCAGTTATTTTTTGGCCCTGAAGAAACATCTCTTAATTTCGGCTCGGTAATGGTATGGATACTCTTGTGGCCAATCCTGCCTGTCTTGTTCCTTGTTTTCGGCAGGTTCTGGTGTTCAGTCTGCCCTCTGTCACGGGTCAGTGATGAAGTGCAAAAAAATGTGGGGATGCATAAGAAAGTTCCAAAATTCCTTCAGACTTATGGCGTCTGGGTCATAATAACTGCTTTCCTGATAATAACCTGGGTTGATTCAGTGCTTGGGCTTGTGGAAAATCCAAGGAACACCGGCTATCTCCTGCTTTTCGTGTTCGCAGGCGTGGTCCTTATGGGCGCAGTATATGAAAGGAGAGCCTGGTGCCGTTATCTTTGTTTTCTCGGCGGCCTCTCATGCAATTATTCCATGAGCTCAGCCCTTGAACTCCGGGCTGACAGCCAAAAATGCAAGACCTGCAAGACTCCGACATGCTTTAAAGGAGACGGGAAGGTTGCCGGATGTTCAATGTTCGAGTACCCAAGAACGATGGATTCAAACAGGTTCTGCAATTTCTGCTCAAACTGCATAAAGACATGCCAGTCTAATGCCATAAGAATAACGCCGCGACCTCCTACAAGTGAACTCTGGTTCATAAAAAAACCGCGGTTTGAGGAATCTTTCCTTGCAACAGCTCTTATCGGGATAGTTGTAGTTCAGACTCTGGTTATGCTTGAAGTATGGGGGCCATTCATGGAATGGTTTGAAAATACGACTGGCATCGCCAATTTCACAATCGCGTGGACTATAATATTTGCGGCAGCTATGGTAATACCTCTCTTGCTGATGCTGGGTGCAAGTTTCATTTCGAGTATATTGCCGAAAAAAACACAGAATACAAATGTTATATCTGACTCGTCTGCGGAATTGAATATTGATATGGATGTTCCTGCGGAAACAACACTTTCCAGCTTCATTCGCTATGGATACGCTCTTATCCCCCTGGGACTTGGAATACACCTTGCTCACAATGCAAAGCATTTCCTGGGTGAAGGGTTGTCTGTGATATATACCTCAGCTTCACTTGTGGGATGGAATATTACAGGTGATCCATCGATCCTGAATATGCCAACGGTTCAGATAATACAGTATATCCTTTCAGTATTGGGCGTTCTGGGAGCTATTTATACAGCATATAAGATATCACAGAATAATCCCAATTCGAAGGCATCGGTTTTGCCGTATATCGTGATGATCTTGATGTTCGGATTGATAGCCCTGTGGATGTACAGCGTACCAATGGCAGCACGCGGCCATTAAACTGTCCTCTTTTTGAGGACATCTTTTTTTCGTGGAGGTCAAATTAAGTATTTCAGAGTAGCTCATTCGGAACCAGGCTAAATCGGAAGTACTGAAATCATAGAAAACTTTATTATTCATTGTAACAGATATACATAGTAACATAATATAATTCAAAAGGGTGATCTAAATTGGGAACATATGGAACACTTCCTGGCGAGTACACAGTAACAAGCATCTTTGTTCCACTCTCTATTTTGTTTTTATTCTTCCTGATGATGACGGTATATTATCTATATCTCAGATTTTTTGAAATGAGATCAAGAATGTTAATAGATAACAGTAAACAAGAAATTGGACATGAAATAGACTATAGATTGCATAGTAATGTTTTATCTTACACATTAATGATAAGAAAGGTTAGCGATTCAGAGTGGAAGGCATATAAGCTATTCAGGTCGGGGAGGAAAGTATCATTGAGAAAGGGAAATTTGAGTAAAATCATAGATTATATGAACCGGAATTTCGGATATAATGATGAGGTTACTGGCTGCGCTTAAAGTTTATTTAAATGCACTATTTTAGCCGGCGGAAAACCATTAAAATAAGTGCTTGAAGCGATCGAATATGCCCCAATATTTTCAGCATACAGCAAGTCATCAATTTGCAAATCCTCAGGTAGCTCATCGGCCAGGGAAATAGTGTCGAACGCGTCGCAAGTCGGGCCAAACGTAGCACAGACTTTTTTCACTCCGCCCTTTATGGAATGCAGCGGATAGGGCTGGTGATCAAAAACCTGTCCTGAAAAAGTATGGTAAACACCATCATTCAGGTAATAGCATGTTTTCCCGTCGCGGACAGCTTTACCAACAATTTTCGTGATCAAAGTACAGGCAGTCGCCACTATAAATCTTCCGGGCTCTGCAATAACCTGAATATCATCATTGGAGAACAAACGCTTTATTTCCGAATTCAATTTTTCAGACAAAGAGCTAAAAGATTTTACATCCGGCGTATACTTTACCGGAAACCCACCGCCAATATCTAAAATTTTTCGTTTCTTTTCTTCCTTGCCAGTAAACCCGATATGATAATTTCTTAATTGTGCTTCCTTGAAAATCGAGGAGGCGAAATTCAAAGCCTGTGAATAGTTATCAAAATTATTGCACTGGCTGCCAACGTGAAAACTAATCCCTTCAACTCCAAGCCCAAGATTTACGGCTTCTGCTATAAGATCAACTGCTTCCCCCGGATGGGCTCCGAATTTAGAAGATAGTTCAACCATGGAACCGGTATTAGGCACACGTATCCTTAAAACCAGGCCAACATCCGGAGCATATTTTTTTATCTTTCTTAATTCTTCAATATTGTCAAAAGTAACTAAAATCTTATAAGCATTTAACTTAGCCAGAACTTCGGCAGGCTTGATGGTATTAGCATAGATAATTTTATTCCAGATAAAATCTTGCCTTTCTTCTTCGGGTAAATGCTTGATATTGTCATAAACAAGCATAAATTCAGGGAAAGAAGCTACGTCAAAACTTGCACCCATATCGTACATCGTTTTGACAATTTCCGGATTGGAATTGGCTTTGACAGCGAAATATGCCTGGACATCAGGCAATTTTTCCCTGAATTCATGATAATTTTCCCGGATTTTTTTATGATCTATAATAAAAACCGGCGTACCGTGTTCCCGGGCAATTTTTTCCAACATTGTTTTTTGTTTGTTCATCATTATTGCATCCAATAGTATTAACTATAATTATATTAATTAATAATTATTATCCTATAAAAAGGAAATTTTCAATTTGCCATGGATCAGGATTGTATTTCGCTGCCGGATTTTCTTTAAAAAATATTTTGCGATTTTTAAGCGGCGTCCAGTCCGAGGGGGTTGAAATAAATTTACCAAGATACGGTTTGGCAATATTCAGAATAAAATCATGAGGCAAGTCGTCGGGCAATTTAATACCTTCTCGCGGATTTTCGATCATCCACAGTACAGCTGCAACAATACCGGCAGCTACTTGAAGGGTTGTAGCGTTCTGACCGGGAACAAGAGACCTGGCCTGGCCAATACTCAAAGAGCTGCCCGTCCACCAGGAATTGTAAGGGTGTCCCATCAGGAGAGCTCCCAGGGTATCTTCGCCAGATATAATTTCATTTGTCATAATCCTGATCTTTGGCTGGAGTTCGTAATTCCTTCCTCGCAATTCCCAGAGCGAGGAAAGCGTATCGTGACAGGGCATATAAGCATAATTTACGGTAGGCCGGTAAATTGCCTTACCATCTTCCCAGACGGTCAAGCGGTCTGAAAGGCCAAATGCTTCTCCATGCCGGATCATCATACCGATAATTTCTTCATCCGGTATCCATGATCTGACATAAGTATTAATGCCCATCTGGGGCAAAAAGATCTGATTTTTCGGTCCGCACGGAGGTATATCTGCCAGGGGTGGCAGCTTCATTTCATGCGTCCCCCACCCAATTTCAGCAGGAGCTGTCCCTTCTTCCCGCAATCCTTCAATGCTCCATGTCCCTACAAATTCGTTTACTTTTTTTGGCCTGTTGGCAATTTGGGTATCCCGCTCGCTGCAATGAATTACTTTAACTCCTAATTTTTTTGCAAGGCGGGGAAAATTCCTGTCTTTTACAAGTTGGGCAATCTCTTTTTCATCCTGTACAGATGCTTTTTTATCAAAAATGATACGCGCAGCAATATCCAGTAAAGCTTCCTTTACGAAGTGAGAAATAAGGCCGGGATTTGCTCCATGGTCAACAACAGCGGTTGGCGCATCTTTCCAATCACGGGAAAGGTCGAGCAGTTGCATTTGCCGCCAATATAGTGATTTTTGATATGGGCTTTTTGTATAAAGTCCCTCATTAGGATCCCAGAGTTCAACAGATGTATTAACATACAATACTTCGTGATCATGGCACCATTTAATAATATCATTGGCGCCTATATTCCATGCCAGATCGATTAGCAGGCTCCCGTTATCCAGGTATTTTGATAAAACATGATCCAAATTTTGCGGGGTAATTTTTTCACAAACATATTTTAACCCCTGATCTGTATATTTTTTCAGGGCTTTTAATTTATCTTCAAAATCAATTATCGTTATGTTTTTTAACGGAACATCGATTTTGTCCAATAGAACAGGCAGGGTGCATTGTGAAACTGAGCCATAGCCGATAATGAGAATTTTATTGTTGAATTTTGTTTTCATTGTTTTTTAAAATTTTCCTTGATCCGAGAATTTATTGAACCATCAATATCTATGTGCAGGTAAATAATACTTACGGTTCCCGGTTATGGTTTAGTGCTAAATCGATAAAAGCTGTCCGAAACGATTATCAAAAAAATAACTTGTAAATGCCGAAACATCAGTTTTCTCACTGCCGAACAATAAGCGAGAGAGAGATGGCCTGTTGGAATATCCCACTTCGGGTTTTCCTACAATACCCCCAAGTCTTGCGGCGATTTCAATGGCATCATCAAGACTTCCGAGATCATCCACAAGACCCAGTTCCTTTGCTTTTGCACCTGTGTATATCCTGCCGTCAGCAAGGTCCTTGACTTTGCCCAAAGAGAGGTTCCTGTCATCTGCCACTTCTTTAATAAAACGGTTGTAAGCTTCAGTGATCACCTGGTCTGCATACTGCTTTTCTTCATCTGATAATCCTTTCCAGTCACCGCCCATATCCTTTAATTCGCCTGATTTTGCAATATAAAACGATGTTCCATCCTTATCGTAAAATTTAGACCTGTTCTGGAATTCCCATATAACACCTATGCTTCCTGTCATTGTATCAGGATTAGCAATTATCTTATCAGCAGGAGCGCTTATGTAATAAGCAGCGCTTGCCGCTACATCACCCATCGAGATAACAATTGGCTTATCGATTTTTTTCATTGCGCCCACAATTTCTTCTGCCGATGCGGGAGAACCCCCAGGGCTGTTTATCCGCATAACAATGGCTTTAACGCCTTCATCTTCGTTAGCATCCTTCAGGCTTTTTACAATATCTTCAGATGCTGCTATCCCAAAGCCAGTGGGAATACTCCCTGTCAGCATTTCTCCCTGTACATAAATTACTTCAACACGATTTTTTGAAATCCGGAGGTCCTTACCCCCCATGATCAAGTAAAAGCTGCCTGCTATTATGAACAATAATATAAGAACAATAACAATAAACTGTATGATTTTTCTTGGTGATTGTGTCATTTTAATGAAAAATGCTATTAGGATTTATTTCTCCTCAATACAGTGGTCAAGGTATCTTGCATTGCTTGCTTTTATGAACTCATCGCATACTTTTCCTGGAGCCCCGTCCATGACAATATGTCCTTTATCTATCAATATCGCCCTTTGTGCGACTTCCCTTATGAAATCAATATGGTGACTTATGAATATAATTGTCGTATTAAAAGTCTTATTGATATTCTTAAGAGCATTTGCCACATCCCTCAAAGTAATCGGATCAAGGTCGCCAAACGGTTCATCAAGAAGCAGTATAGACGGCTGGGTAGAAAGAGCAAGAGCAAGAGCAGCCCTCACATTTTCACCGCCGCTTATCTGGTACGGTTTTACATCAAGAACTTCAATAGGCAAATCCACTGCCTCAAAAACCGGTTGCGCAAATTTTAAAACTTCTGTAAGCGGATAGCTCGGGAAAAGGACTCCAAGGATCGCAGGAGTATAGCCCATCTTGGCAAGCTTCTCCTTCCCATTTTCCTCGGGCATATCGGTCATCTTGTACATTTCATCCAGGTCCACATCAGATATACCGAGCTCTTTTGCGCGTTTTCTTGCTTCTTCAACAACATTTTGTCCCTTTACGCCCAGCCTGAATGCAAGCTGCTGCTTAATGGTTGAGTGCGGTGTAAGGGCGAATTCCTGGTACATTATGCTTGTGATCCTCCTGACTTCCATTCTTTTTGGAGAATACGTTGACATTTCAACCCAGTCATCATTTACACGGAATTCTATGTCTCCATCATCCGGGTAAATAAGCCCATCCATAGCATGAAGCAATGTTGTCTTTCCGGCTCCGCTTGGGCCAATAAGTCCAACCATCTCACCCTGTTTGAATTCAAGATTTATCTTATCAAGGTCAAGCACTTCTCCCTGCCTGATAAGCCAGTATCTCTTTGAAAGGTTATTTACCTTGATCACAGTCTTATCCAGGGTTCTAACTGGCATCGGGATAGCGGGTTTCATTTTCTTAAGGAATTTGTTCAATATTTCCTCAGGTTCGCCTTCATCTATTATTTTCCCATTTTCAAGCCATAACACGCGGTCTGCAAGATATGAATGAATCTCTGGCAGATGGGATACAACAATCGTCTTAAGTTTTAATTTCTCATTGACATTCTTTATTGTGTCAAGAACCCCCTGTTTTGTTGCAGGGCATGTCATTGTGGCCGGTTCATCAAGAAGAAGAAGTCTGGGTTTGGATGCTAACTGCCTTGCAATCAGCAACCTTTGTTTTTCTCCACCGCTTAATACCTGTGAGAAATGTTCTGCCTTAGAGTCAAGATTTACAAGTTTCAAGTACTCAAGACTTTTTTCATAACATTCTTGATAATAAGGAGAGTCCCTATCCGGGAGCGACTCATATCCGAATTTTTCGGCATAAACGCGGCGCAATACGTTTTCATATGTAGCACCAGACCATAGCCCGAAATTTCTCTGGAGATGTATCGCCGCCATTTTCTGAAGTGTTTTTTTATCTTCTATCGATGCATCCGGTTTTATCGTAAATCCATCAAGTTCGAAACTCCCGCTCACGAATGGTTCCATTCCGCGCAATACCTTTAATATTGTTGATTTCCCGCCCCCGCTTCTTCCTATTATACCAAGTATTTCTCCTTCTTTTACATCAAAACTTACACCATCAAGCACTCTGATCGTATCAGAATCGATCACATAGTCTTTAACCAGATTATTAACTTTGAGCATTTAAGATTCTCCAAAACATTCGGCAATTAATGATTATTAATAACGCTGAATTCGTAATGTTTGAACGTCTATATATTCTTATTGGTAATTCAGGTCAAACCCATGATCCATTTATATCAAATTTTTCTAAATATTCACAATGCGGCTATAGAAAGGTATATACTGTATAAATACTCTAAATGATTTAGACTGAGGTATATAATATATGAAATTAAGCGGGTTTTTCAAGAAAAAAGATTTGATGCAAGAAGCACAGGATTATAAGAATTCGGGAAAATACGACCGTGCCCTGGAATCTTATGCGAACATCCTTAATATTGAACCAAAGAATCTTAAAGCATGGTATGACAAAGCCTCGATACACCTTACCCTTGAACAATATCTTCCGGCTCTTGATGCTTATAAGACCATCCTGGAACTTGATCCGAAAAACATGAAAGCATGGCATGAACTGGGATTCATACTTGTGAATCTTGGAAGACTGGAAGAGGCACTTGTTGCTTATGACAAAGTCCTGGGAGCCGATCCTGGAAATATGAAATTGCTCAATGAAAAGGCAATGATATTGAAAGAATTGAAAAAAGATTCCGAAGTATTAAAAATTTACGACCTGCTTCTTGTGAAAGATCCGAATAATGCTAAAATGTGGTTTGAAAAGGGATTAATACTATCAGTTCTCGGAAAAGATGCTGATGCATTATTGTCATATGAGAAAGTACTGGGGATCGATCCGGGACATGCAGGGGCTCTTGCCAGGAAAGGATTGATCATAGGAACGAAAAGACAATACGCCGAGAGCTTTGACTTACTTGAAAAATCTATTAAGAGCGAACCGTCTAACTGGAATGCATGGTATGGTAAAGGAAAGGTTTGGGGATTAAAGGGCAACGACTTTGTTTCAATAGACCGGAAATATGATGCAATGAAAGCATTTGAAACAGCTTTGGGCGCATATGGAAAAGCACTTGAATTAAAACCAGATGATCCGGTATTATGGTTTGAAAAAGGTGTTATTCTCAATAACCTTGGCAAGGCTAATGAAGCACTCAAGGCTTTTGATAAGTCAATTGAAATAAATCCCGATAGCGCTAATGTATGGTATGAGAAAGGATTGATTACAAAAGAACTTGGAAGTGATGCTGATGCCCAGAATTGCTTCAGAAAAGTAATGGAATTGGATCCATCACATACTCTTGCCCGACATAAATTAAAACACTGATTTTAAAAAAGAGAAAACGAAATAATAAATTATTCAAGAGATTTAATATGGAAAATTATAGGATGATAATAAGTCTGGTATTTGTATCGATGCTTATTACGCCGGTATATGCTGCCGATTGGAGCATGTTCAAAAATGACATTTCGCATTCCGGCTATACAGGTGATACGGTTAATCCGCCACTCACGTTAAAATGGACAAAATATCTCGGATTTGAAACCGACTCATCCCCTGTGATAGTTAATGATGTTCTGTATATCGGAACAACTTTTGGTATCCATGCGCTGGACATATCATCTGGAAATGAACTCTGGAGATATAATACTAATGGTTTTGTAAAATCGGTCCCAGCGGTTGTAAATGATGTTGTGTATTTTGGCGCGGATGATCGCAAGTTCTATGCATTAAATGCAAAAGATGGAACCCTTCTATGGATAAATGATACAGCTCTAAATGGCTATACCGCCTCGGCTGTAGTTGCAAACAATATGGTTTATGCAATTCCGAAAGATGGCTCATTTTATGCATTTGATATAAGGAATGGACAAATTATCTGGCCGACACTTATAGGAAAAGTCGTTGAATCCTCACCTGCTGTCGGGGAGGGAATTGTTGCATTTGGAACAGATGGCGGAAATATAGTGGCGCTTGATGTTTCAACAAGAAAAGAAAAATGGCATTATGATATAGGAGCGATTGAAATCAAATCTTCACCTGTAATAGCGGACGGAACCTTATTTATCGGGTCAAATGACGGATCAGTCTATGCAATTACCACAGATAAAGGAACACTAAAATGGAAATATTCCACAAGTAATAATATTGAGTCTTCGCCATCTGTAAGAAATGGTGTAGTATATTTTGGCTCAACAGATTCAAATTTCTTTGCGCTTGATGCGTTAACCGGAAATGTCATTTGGAAATTCCCAAATTCCGGCCCTGTTCTTAGCGGACCTGTAATTTCAAATGATATCGTCTATTTTGGGACAAGAAATAATTTTATATATGCACTTGATGCCAATTCAGGAAAAATGCTCTGGAAAAATTCAACCGGCCAAAATGATAAGGATTACATAACTTCTCCTGCCATATCGGGCAACATGCTGTTCGCAGCAACCCATAGCGGGCTATTGTTTGCGTATTCAGGAACTGGGGGAGTCTCAACGCCTGCTGTTAAGGAAACAACACCCCTGCCAACAGCAGCACAAACTGCCAGCCCGACTGTTACAACGGTTAAACCTTCACAAACAAAAGGGTCTCCAGGATTTGAATTTCCGGTTTCGGTCTTACTGATATTAGCAGTGATCGGAATGTACCTTAAGAAAAAATAACTACATATGGAGCAAACCCTCAAGGGCACAATAATATACGGCGATGAGTTTGAACCGATCGATGGTTATATTACTATCAAGGATGGCATAATCAAAAACATTGAAGAAAGTACCGTTGCCACTGATGTAATAATCGCTCCCCGCTTTGTGAATGCGCATACTCATATAGGTGATTCTGTCCTGAAAGATCCTCCTTTTTTACCTCTTCCCGAACTCGTGCAGCCTCCTGATGGTTTAAAACACAGGATATTAAGGGAAACCTCTTATTCCGACCTTGTCTCTTCAATAAAGGCAAGCGTTCAAGACATGATAAAAACAGGAACATACGCTTTTTGTGACTTCCGTGAAGGTGGTTCTACCGGAATACAGGCGCTTAATGACGGCCTCGGAACCGATTCAGGCATTAAAGCTTTAATTTTCGGACGGCCGGATGATGAAGGTATGAATTATCTTGAATCTTGCGATGGAACCGGACTTAGCAGCACGAACGACCTGGAACCTGGATACATACAGGATATTTTAAAACAAACGAGGGAAATGCAAAAGAAATTTGCAATACATGCAGGTGAAAGGGATCGAACAGATATTTCCAGTGCACTTGCACTTCATCCGGATTTCCTGATACATCTTACGACGGCAGGACTAAAAAATATTAAGGATATCGCAGATGCCAATATTCCTGTTGTGGTCTGCCCGCGCTCGAATTACATCACGAGGTCGGGGATTCCCCCGGTTGCAAAAATGCTTGATGCAGGAATTCTTGTTGCTGTGGGTACTGATAATGTAATGCTTAACTCCGTTAATATGTTTTCTGAGATGGAATTTCTTGTTAAAACTAATCTTTACGATGATAGACAAGTATTTAAGCTGTGCACGCTAAATGGAGCAAAACTATTAGGTATGGATAAAGAATCAGGTTCCATAAAAATGGGGAAAAAAGCAAGACTGATGATCTTAACTAAAAAATCCTATAATATGCAGGGATTACGGAATCCATTGAGCGGTTTAGTGAGGCGGGCCAGACCGGATGATATTATTAGAATAATTTAAAAAATAGTAGGAGGAACATTATGGCTAGTAGATTGTATGAAAAAATATTGATTGCAACAGATGGTTCGGAATATACAAAAAATGCGGTTGATTACGGTATCGACCTGGCAAAGAACACAGGGGCAAAGCTGCTTACAATTTATGTGGTTGATACTGCTGCTTTTGCTTCTATCCCGATGGATGCAGCGTGGGAGAGCATGTATGAACTTCTTAAACAGGAAGGCGACGCAGCCATAAAATATGTGGCGGATAAAGCAAAAGCAGAAGGATTAGAAGTTGAAGGAAATTTGATCGAAGGCCATCCTGCTGATGAAATAATAAAATATTCTGAAAAAAACTCGGTTTCCCTTATAATAATGGGAACCTTGGGAAAGAGCGGGCTTGACAGGTTCCTTCTGGGGAGCGTTGCCGAGAAAGTAGTCCGCAATTCAAAAATACCAGTGCTGGTCGTCCACACTAAAAAATAACAAAAAAGGAGACAAAAATGCCGAATACGCCACATACCATAAAAGTTGATGATGTGATGGTCCGGGATGTTGCCCGCGCTGAATTGCCAGGATCAAGGGATGAAGTTCTTGAAATCCTGAAGTCAAAGCATATTTCGGGAGTTCCGATAGTAAAGGGTAGCGAACTTGCAGGGATCGTAACAAGAACTGATCTATTGAAACATCCCGAAGAGGAACAGATAGCGCTCCTGATGACGAGAAATCCCATTACGATCACACCCGACAAGTCAATCGTTGATGCGGCCCGGATAATCCTGGATAATAATATTCGGCGATTGCCGGTTGTTGAAGACAGTATCCTTATAGGCCTCATCACAATAGCTGATATTGTGGGCGCAATAGGAAGACTGAATATCACTTCCCCGATAAGTGATCATATTGGAAATGGCGTGGTTTCGGTCTGGAGCGAAACACCTCTTTGCGTAGTTGGTGAGATAATGGAGATCGCCGATGTAAAAGCTGTTCCAATATTGGATTCGGCACTTACACTGGTTGGGGTAGCATCTGATAAAGATCTTATTAGTGCCAGTATAATTGATGATAAGACAGAGATGTCCAATATGTCTGCAGGATCTGATGATGATGCCTGGACCTGGGAATCCATGCGGGATACTATGAGCTTATATTACAGCGTCTCTAAGATCCAGCTTCCGAATTCGCCTGTGAAAAAAATAATAAAGTTAACTGGTGAACCTGAAACTGCATTGTTAAGCTCGTCGGTAAGTGAATGCGCTCGTAAAATGAGGCGCCATAGAATAGATCAGCTACCCGTCGTCACCAACACAAAAAAACTACTGGGTCTGGTACGCGATAAAGACCTGTTGAAGGCAATAGTATAATTCGGATATCCTATCCGAATTATTAGTTTTTTACCGTTAAGTAAATATTATTTGTTTTTTCAATATAGGCATATTTTGCCTAAAGATTTAAATCATATCATATCGTAATCCAAATATTTAACATGACAAAATCAACAGCTGGATATACATATTCTGAAACTGCGGCGATGCAAAACGTTTATACACGGAAAATATTACAATTATCACCGTCAGTAAAGCTTGTCTTCAAAGTGCTTGAATTTAAAGGACTTATGACCCAGAAAGAAATTGTCGCTGAAAGCTATCTTCCTCCCCGCACTGTGCGATATGCCCTGAGTATACTTAAGAAAGAAGGGATACTGGAAGAGCGACTCTATTATAAGGATGCACGGCAATGCCTTTATGGCGTTAAAGCTCCACAGAATGATGAGTTATTGTCAAACTTCGCATGCGGCATGGTATGATTTATATATTTTTAAACTAACTTGAGGCTCATGGATAGAAACAGTTTGCGGGAGATTGTACATCTTGTAGCTTCTTTACTTGTTCTGACAATCGCGTTTTCTTATCCCAGTACAAGTATAGAAGCGTTAGCTATAGCCGCCATTGGTGTTGGTACGGGTTTTCTTCTTCATGAACTTGCCCACAAGTTCACAGCCCAGAGATACGGCTATGTAGCTGATTACGAGGCAAGCCCCATGGGATTGGTAATGGCTATCGGGCTATCAATTGCCACTGGTGGAAATTTTGTATTCGCAGCACCTGGCGCAGTGATGATCAGGGGAAAAAAAGTATTTTACAGTCCTTATGAACAATACCCAAATATGGAACAGACCGAAAAAGAATTGGCATACATATCTGTTTCAGGGGCTGTGGTAAACCTTGTTCTTGCAACGATTTTTTATATTAGTTCAAATTTCGTGTTAGTACCCGGTATTGTATATGATGTTCTGCGAACAGCAGCCTTTATCAATGTATTCCTTGCAGGCTTCAATATGATACCTTTCGGACCGCTTGATGGGGCAAAAGTCTGGCGCTACAAACGAATGTTATGGGGAATGATGATGTTTCTTACCATTATTTTGTTCTTAAAAATCAACCGATTTTTTTAAATTTTTCTTTAGCTGCGCCGCACCAGGGGCAAACCCAGCCATCAGGAAGATCTTCAAAAGCCGTTCCCGGTGCAATACCTGAGTCGGGGTCGCCGGCAGCCGGGTCATATACATAGTCACAAAGAGTACATTTCCACTTTTCCATATTATTAGTATTTGATTTGCGGAACTTAATACTAACGCTCAGAAATACCATAGTGGTTACCGATAAATTATCATAAATTTGAATATGAATAACAGAAAGATTTATAAAGAGTAACCAAAAGTAACCGTAAGGTTTATAATAGGTAAAAACTATAACATTTAGTAGCCAACAAAACGAGTGGGAACGTTAAGCTAAATGGGATCAAATCTAACAGTTATTTCATGATCATTTAATCATGTATTTTATCTGTAGGGTGGCAAAATCCTATCAAACGGCGTATCTAGTAAAGTAACAAGGGAGTGAGAATATGAAAAGAATAATAATATCAGTATTAATATTAACTATATTAGGCGCAATGGCTTCGGCTGCGCCAGATCTTACACTGACACTGAATACTACAATGGATGGTGGGAATGCGACAGTGACCAGCATCACTAATGCAGTCCTTCTTAACACGGCGGGCGGGATCGTCGAAACAGCAGTATTACCAGACAACATGACGGCACAGTTTGACCTGAATAGCATAACACCGGATGACTACTTTATAGAAATCAACGGTCTTGCAGGTGACCGCGTGCCTACGCGTATCGACAGCACCGCATCCGACATCAACCAGTCCGTCGGAAGGAGACTGATAAATAGCTTCATAAGTAATGAAACGATCCCGGTAATCTACAGGATCAAGGCAAGGTCGGGGGGAAGACACCCGGTTGTGAATTACAATACAGGCGCGAATGAAACAAAGTATGCCTTTGTGATAGTTTCGGCACTTACAAGCAAGATCGAAGTGCGCGCAGTTAACACTTCCGAGGAATTGAGCAGCTTTTCGACCTCTAATCTCAATCATGATGGTTTGGGGGTTCCATTCCAGACATGGATGCTTGGATCAAATAATCATGGAATAGCGTATAATGGCACAGACACATGCAGTGGATGCCATGGTAACTTGGCCTTTAAACAGCCGAATTATACGAACATAATCCCGCTAAACGCTTCAAGCGGTGGCTGGTGCTTCAAGTGCCACAATGGCCCTGGAGGAGATGCAAGCGGGTTCGTTGATCCTGCAGTGGTTGCTGCTAATGGCACAATAGCGGGGACAGTGACCAACGCATCAGGCTCAGCAATAGCAGATGCAACCGTGGCAGCAGACAGCCAGAGCAATATTACAGACCTCAATGGCAACTACATTATAAGCATCATGTCCGGGACATACACTTTAACAGCAAGTGCAGCCGGATACCAGAGCAACAGCACAAGCGTCACAGTAACTTCTGGAGCCACATTCACACAGAACTTTGCCCTAATACCATCATTACCGCCAGGAGCAGCATTCAACATCTCAGGCTTCAAGATCGATAACAGCACAGGAATGGGTCTTCAGGGTTGGAATATCACTCTGAAAAAACCAGACAACACAGTCCTGACCAATGTAACTGATTCCAATGGTATGTACCAGTTCATGAATCTGTCAAACGGCACATATACTGTTGCAGAACAGATGCAGCCAGGATGGATGAACGTATCTGCGATGCCTATGACAGTAACCATAAACGGTTCTGACATGATGAACCAGAACATCACTAACAGGCAGATGCAGGTAGGAGAAATGTTCAATATCTCAGGCTTCAAGCTTGATAAAAACAGAAGTGTTGTTGATAACTGCAACATAAGTCAGATACATCAAAAGAGCATCGTGT
>CABMCA010000093.1 GCA_902384525.1 uncultured archaeon | reverse complement strand
TTCTGAGCACGTTCTTCTGGCGCACGATCTCAAACAAAAGCGCCCGTTCTGCGCCCTTGTGCGATGAGATGTTCTTTATCTCGGCGCGCTGGCCGCCCATGATGGAAATGTTGGCGTCAACCCTGAGCGCGCCTTCAAGATCCCCGTCGAAAATATCAAGATATTCAAGGATATTCCTCAGCTTGTCAAGATACCGGCGCGCCTCTTTCGGGCTTCGCATATCAGGATCGCTTACAATCTCGATCAGCGCCATCCCTGATCGGTTGTAATCGATAAGTGTATATTTTGATTTATCGATCGTACCCTCATGGACAAGCCGACCAGGATCTTCTTCCATGTGGGCCCGTGTTATTCCCACCCTGTGTTCTCCATCTTCACCTTCGATCATTATGTAGCCGCCGCTTGAAATGGGGAAATCATACTGCGTTATCTGGAAACCCTTGGGAAGATCAGGATAATAGTAATTCTTCCTGTAAAACTGTGTATGCTCTTCTACCTTGCAGTTAAGGGCAAGCCCGATTTTTATGGCTGCTTCAACTGCTTTCCTGTTGATCACAGGCAGCGATCCCGGAAGTCCCAGGCACACCGGACATACATGCGAGTTAGGCGGATCGTTATGGTAATCGGTGCTGCATCCGCAGAACACCTTTGTTTTTAGCTTGTTCAATTGCACGTGAACTTCAAGCCCTATCATTACGCCATCAGGATTCTCGTACATTACGATCCCTCCGGCTGCCTTGTGTGGAAATCCGTATTCTCTTCAAATGCAAAAGCTGTTCGTAAAATCGCGGCTTCATCAAAATGTTTCCCTATCACCTGCATCCCGATAGGCAGGCGTTCTGAAAATCCGCATGGCAATGATATGGAAGGAACACCCGCAAGATTGATTGGCACAGTATCAACATCCGCAAGATAAAGCGATATCGGATCATCGATCTTTTCACCGAGCTTGAATGCCGGATATGGCATCGTCGGTGCAATAAGGACATCCACATCCCTGAATGCGCGCTCAAAGTCCTGTTTTATAAGAGCCCTGATCTTCAGGGCTTTTAAGTAATATTTATCATGATACCCTGCCGAAAGGGCGTATGTCCCCAAGAGAATGCGCCGTTTGACCTCATCGCCAAAGCCTGCTGCCCTTACCTGCGAGAATGTCGTATGCCAGTCAGAATCCTCTGTTCGAAGGCCGTATCTCATTCCGTCAAACCTGGCAAGGTTGGATGATGCTTCGCTCATTGCAATTACATAGTACGCAGAAAGTGCATATTTTGTGTGCGGCATCTTTACCTCAACACTTGCCGCCCCAAGTTCTTCAAGCGTATTGATGGCATCCCTTACTGACTTTTCCACGTTCTTGTCAATGCCTTTCCCGAAATATTCTTCAGGAACCCCGATTTTCAATCCCTTCACATCGTTAATAAGCGCAGAGGAATAATTTGTTTCCCTGTCAACAGATGTTGAATCACGGGGATCGTGGCCTGAAATTACATCAAAAAGAGTCGCAACATCACGAACGCTTGTTGCAAATGGTCCTATCTGCTCAAGCGAATTGGCATATGAAATAAGCCCGTAACGGGATATAACTCCGTAAGTTGGTTTTAATCCCACAACGCCGCAAAACGATGCAGGGCAGCGGACTGAGCCGCCAGTATCAGAACCAAGTGACAACGGCGCTTCGCATCCTGCCACTGCTGCTGCGCTTCCGCCCGATGAGCCGCCCGGAACTCTTGTCGTGTCCCATGGATTAAGGGTCGGGCCGTAGAAGCTTGACTCTGTGGATGAGCCCATTGCGAATTCATCCATGTTCGTCTTCCCGATGATGATCGCACCCGCTTCCTTTAGTTTTTCAATAACATGGGCATCATAAGGGGGAATATAACCTGTCAGTATCTTTGAGGCGCATGTCGTCGCAATACCTTTTGTCGAAATGTTGTCCTTTATTGCTACTGGTATCCCGGCAAGCGGTCCGTCATGCCCCTGTGAATCGATCTCCTTTGCACGCAAAAGTGCGCTTTCTTTTGCTACTGTGATAAAAGCATTCAATTTGCTCTTTCCGATCCTCTCCAGGTATTCGGTAACGATTTCTTCGGAGGAATCGGCATGAATCCTTTCTGTGAGTTCATTGATCGATGCCATTTACATCATCCTTGGAGCCTTAATGAACCCATCCTGGTTCTTCGGGGCATTGGAAAGCGCTTCTTCCTGCGACAACATTGCTGTGGGAACATCTTCCCTGAAAACATTGCTCATAGGCATTACATGATATGAAGGTTCCACACCCTCCGTATCAGCTTTATCAAGCTCCCCGAAATAATCAAGGACAGAATTGAGCTTTGGTGTATATTTTTCCTTGTCTTCTTCGCTTAATTCAAGGCGCGAAAGCCACCCGATATGCTCAAGGTCTTTTTTAGTGATCATAATACTTCCTGCAATCTTAATTTAATGTAATAAGTCTTACCATTGTTTTGCATTGGGTCAATGAAAATCAAACCTTTCACATTTTCCATCGTTCATCCACCGGAAAACATTCATTTATCCACATCAGCACAGCATTTTCATAGATTATCTTATATTCCCTTGAAAGAACAGGGAGCTGTCCGAAAAAATTCCTGTGCACTATTTCCATTTTAAGAATATCGCGCCTGGTCTCAAGTTTATGCTCACGCAATATCTTGCCTATGGGAATATCAGCCCGCATCAGGTCGGCCCTTACAGCCTCTGGCATCCTGTTAATAGGCGCCAGGGATTTTGCAAGCACATAAACGATGTCATCGACCTTCAATGTAACAAGACGATCATTGACATCTTCTCCAGTTTCTATATCAAGAAGCCTGGCAATTTCCTTTGTTGCCTTAATAACACCCTGGGAAATCGTTTCAACCTTTACGCTTTTTCCAGTTAGCACCTCAAGAAGCCCGGTGACCGAGCCATCCGTGCCTGCGCATATCCTGAGGCAGGCAGGAATATCAGGTCTCCTGAGGACATCCTGCAAATTCAAACTCCCTGAACTGCTTTCTTTGCCATTTTGAGACGTTCTTTGGCCGTGTAGCCTGTTGCTTCTTCAAGAAAAACCCTGAAACGCTTATTGGTGTCAAGAATCTCTTCATCTTTTATCTCTTTATTTGATTCTGAATCCACGATCAGTTTTTTATTCTCAATATAGAGTGTTAAACGACTGAAAGCACCATAAGCCAGGGTTAACTTCCCATTATCCTCTTTGATCCCGACCGCAAAATTTTTCTCAAGCGCGCTTCTTATTCGCCCGGTATCCGGGGAAAAACCTCTTTTAAACGAGTACTCCTGAATAATATCACCTTCGTATCACAAATGTTCATGTAAGATAGGATTACTAATAAATAAAGAATTTCATTTTTGTTCTCTCATATCTTAATCCCAGTTTTCCGGGGATTTTACAGTTATTGGCTCTATCGGAATAGTAAATGTGAATATACTTCCATGTCCATATTTGCTTTCTACCGTGATTTTGCCACCATGAAGTTCTACGAGCTGCTTTGATATCGCAAGTCCGAGTCCTGTTCCCTTGCTCTTTCTAGTGTATCCGGAATCAAGCTGTTCAAATTTCCGGAACAATTTACCAAGGTCTTCAACTTTTATGCCTATCCCTGTATCCGATACCGAAAATTGAGCCATATTCCCGGATTTCATGACTGATACTATCACTATTCCTCCCTCTTCTTCACTGAATTTCAAAGCATTGCTTAACAGGTTAAAAAGCACCTGTTTTAATCTCTGTCTGTCAGCCTTGATAAAATCCAGTCCGGGTTCTATATTTAGTACCATTCTTATATTACGGTTTACCGCCTGTTCCTTCAATATTGCAAAAGTTTCTTCCATGACTTCATTCACAGATATGTGTTCGATAAAAAGTTCCAGCTTTTGCGCTTCTATCTTGCTAAGGTCAAGAATATCGTTTATGAGATTGAGCAGGATTTTTCCGCTTTCGATAACGTTATCCACATAAAGCTCCTGTTTTGCATTTAATTCCCCGTTTATCCTGCGCTTGAGGAGTTGGGAAAATCCGATGATAGAAGTCAAAGGTGTACGCAGCTCATGGCTCATGTGTGCCAGAAACTCGTTCGTGGCTTTATTTGAATACATCAGGCGCTCATTCTCAAGACGAATTCCTTCAGCATTCTTACGTTCTGTGATATCTTTTAGCATGCAAATGACGAATCGGGGATTATCATCTCCCTTAACAAGTGAAACGGTCAGCAGTCCCCAAATAATTATGCCATCTTTCCTGATGTAGCGTTTTTCGATCTGGTAACCATCGCGTTTTCCTGCCATCATTTCATTGTAATATTCTAAATCAGCCTTGAGATCTTCCGGATGAGTTAATTCGCTGATCAGCTCATGGTTAAGCTCTTGCGAGCGAAACCCTAAAATCTTTTGCAACGCAGGATTGTTTGCTATAAACCGTCCATTCCAATCAAAAAGTGCTATTCCAACGTCTGTCCCTTCAAATATTGTGCGGAACTTTTTCTCGCTTTCTTTAAGATCATTTTCAGCTTGTTTTTTTTCCGTAATATCCCTGACTGTACAAATATGTCCGGTGTAATTTCCTTTCTCATCCCAGATTCCTGTTGCAACGACTTCCGTAGGAATTATCCCGCCGTCTTTCTTAAAACCGGGAACCTCTCCTTTGAATATACCTATTTCCTTATTTTTCAAAGTGCCTTCCAGGCCCTTTTCGGTTTGTGGTATTATTTCGGAGGGGGTGATTTTCCGCCATGTTTCTCTAACAAAATCTTCCTGAGCATAGCCGAATATTCCTGCATATGCGGCGTTCACATATAGATAACGGTCTTTTTCATCGGCTATGGTAATACCTTCGGTGCTGCTGGCTATGGCTTTAAGGAGGTGGTTCTTTTCCTCTTCAATACGCCTGATCTCAGTGATAATATATCTGGAATAAGCACTGAACGCTATGAAAATAAATACGACAAACGACCGGATAAATAGTATCTCCCGGGTTGGGTGGAATAACTCCTCTATAAACGTATTTCCACTCCAGAAACTATGAAAAAAGGAGTCAAAAACCCAGTAGAACACGCTAAGGAAAAAACCGACAATGATCAAATAATCTTTTGAATCCAGGATTGTCTTTTTCAATTGTGCTCCTTTCCTGGGATTAAAATCGTGCATATCCTTTTCTGCGTAATACCACCTTCTTGAATTGCATTAATCCTATGATATAATTAACTGTGTAGTCCCGAATGTTCTGGCCTTATATAGGTTACCCTTGCCTTTATGTGCTGTATTTTTTTTGTTACAATCATTTCTAGTCATGACTCGAATGATATAGTCTATTTTTTTCGTTGTTAATTTTACAGCCTTATTCCGTTTTCCCAAAGGTTTCAGGACTACACATATAAAAGAATTAACAGAAATGCCTATGACATATGGCCTTTTTATTATTGAGTGGATGGCTCAATGGAAGATTGTATGGTAAGTATTCTTCTTGTGGCAATGTGTTATAGGCATTACATTCTTATAATATACATGAGGTTTAATAAAGTTTCTCATCTTTCAAATTTTGAAACAAAATTTAAAACAAATTACTAAACAAAATTTGAAAGTTAAAAAGTTATATTATATCTTAAACAAAAGGGAGTGCAAAGTAACTAAAAAATTTATTTAGAAGGTATTTTCAACTTAAGGAAAAAACGAAGGAGATTTTATGCTAAATATTAAAGATATGTCTTTGAGCAAGAAGTTAATTGGCGGGTTTACTGTCGTCCTGATACTTCTTGCGGTTGTTGGAGTTATAGGATACAGCAGTATTAATGCAATAGATTCGGATCTTGAGCACATCCTGGGTGAAAAGAATCTGCTGGAAGATGCTGCAAAAATGAACGCAGCTGCTATCTCCATCGGCGATGATGTCAGTTCATACGGTCTTGGAAAGACAGATGCAAAACAGGCTTATGAAGAATCAGTAAAGGAATTTGATAAGTATGAAGCTACGATTCTTGGCAGCGACCTGGATACTGAAGAAAAACAGCTCATGACTGAAATCGGATCTCGCCAGAATGACTATAAAGAAGCTGCGGAAGAATTTATCAAGGCAATCGAAACAGCCAAGCTTAACAAAAATTCCAATGTAGTGGCTGCGATGGACAAGTTAGATGAGAACAGGAAAAAACTGGATGAAATTCTTGAAAAATTTGACAGTTATCAGACTGCCAAGATGAAGAAATCCGAAGAAGAAGCTCAAGCGACAATAAAAAGTTCCACTTTAGAGATTATTATTATAAGTATTATTGCAGCAATCATTGGATTTGGCGTCGGTATTTATATCTCCCGCTCCATTACCAAACCTGTTGACACGATGCTTCACGCGTCAAACAAAGTCGCAGAGGGCGATCTCACAATCGAGATCAAGAGCGACTCGAAAGATGAAGTTGGAAAGCTTTCTATGGCCATTCATACCATGACCCAGAACTTGAGGAGTGTACTGGGAAAAGTGCAGCAATCGGCATTAAATGTGTCATCAACTGCCCAGGAAATCTCAGCATCAAGCGAAGAGATGAAAGCATCCACTGAGCAGATATCAAATACCACACAAGACATTGCAACGGGTGTAAGCTCACAGGCATCCAAGATGGCAGAGATAAGCCGTGCCATGAAAGAGATGTCAGAAAGCGTCCAGCAGGTTGCGATCAACTCCCAGAAGGCAGCTGAAGGCGCAAATTCAGCTAGTGTGACAGCCCAGAAAGTGGGCAAGATGTCAGATGATGTTGCCAGAAAGATGTCCGAAATACAGTCCACAGTAGATGGTTCAGCCACTGTTATAAAACAGCTTGACGGCAAATCGCAGCAGATAGGCGAAATAATCGGTGTTATCACAAATATCGCAGACCAGACAAACCTCCTGGCCTTAAACGCAGCAATTGAAGCTGCCCGTGCAGGAGAACATGGCAGGGGTTTTGCGGTAGTTGCTGATGAAGTAAGGAAACTCGCTGAAGAATCCCGTAGCGCTGCCAACCAGATCACAGGATTGATCAAAGATATACAGCAGGGCACAAAGCAGGCTGTAACCACCATGGAACAGGGCACAAAGACAGTAGGCGAAGGCGCAAAGAACATATCAGATACTGTGACTGCCATAGACGAGATCGTAAAAGCAGCGGCAGACGTAGCCACAATGGTGCAGGAAATAGCAGCAGCAGCGCAAGAGCAGTCTGCTTCGGTTGAAGAAGTAACAGCGTCTGTTGAGGATGTATCAGCCATAAGCGAACAATCCGCAGCAGGCACACAGGAAACATCAGCAGCCGCAGAAGAGCAGGCAGCTACCATGGACCAGCTTGTGAATGCAGCCCAGGAAATGGCAAAATTGTCAAATGACTTACAGGCTGAGGTTGCTAAGTTCAAAATTGATGATGAACACAGGATATTTGAACCCAAGTCCGTTGAACATAAGACTGCAGAACCCAAGACTTCAAAACATAAACCTGAAGGCAGTCAGAAGAAAAAGAAAGAACACGGTACAAATGACAGTATGTCAGGTAAAGATGAAAGAGCTGATATCTTTAATCCATCTGGTTCAAGCCTTGCAGACCTGACAAAATAGGAGGACGCAATGGCGCAAATACAACCACAGGACGCAAAAGCAAAATCCGGCGACGAGCTTCAGCTCGTCGTTTTTAATATTGGCCCCGATGAGTTCGGTGTCGAGATCATGAACGTTCAGGAGATCATCCGCATAACAAATATCACAAAGATACCGCAGGCATCAGGTTATGTGAAGGGCATAATCAACCTTCGCGGCAGGATAATCGTTGTGATAAACCTTAATGTGATAATGGGCATGGAAAGTAAACAACAGAATGAGAATACCCGTATCATCGTTGCCGATATCGGTGATACCGTGATGGGTTTTGTCGTTGATTCAGTGAGTGAGGTAATCCGTCTTCCTGAAAGCAGTGTCGAGCCGGCCCCGGCTGTCATTGCCAATAAGATCGGCACGGAATATGTGCGCGGCGTTGGCAAGATGGAAGACAGGCTCCTTATCCTGCTTGATCTTGATAAGATACTCAGCGTAAAAGAACTTCATAATATAAACAGCATATCTTCCGAAGTTGAAGCTGCAGCCATCTGAGGTTTGCTTTTTTTTCATTTTGTTTCACACGTTTTTCACAAATCAAATTATATAGTTGCTCCTGCTAACAGTTCACTTCCTTCACGTAAGTTTTTAAAAAAAGAGGGATCATGATATCATGGATAAATGCAGGATACTTGTGGTGGATGACGAACCGGTAAATGTCGAACTTCTGGATGGGATTCTTTCAAACGATTACGAGATAATCAAAGCTTTTAATGGGAATGAAGCATTGGCACAGGTCGAAAAATCCCTTCCCGATATAATACTCCTTGACATAATAATAAAGGGTATGAGTGGATACGAAGTCTGCAGGAAGCTTAAAGGAAATGAAAAAACAATTTCAATTCCAATAATATTGATCAGCAACCTTAAGGATAAGGCTGACAGGATAAAGGCCATTCAGGCGGGAGCTGATGAATTCCTGTCCAAACCTTTTGACATTGATATACTATGTGAAAGAGTGAAATCCCTGCTAAAAGTAAAACACCACTATGATACAGTAAGGACATTGGATAAATCCGGGCCAATATTTTCATTAAATAAGATCAGCAATGTACGGGATAATTTTGTTGTGACTTTTTTTGATAATAATATTTTTAATAATAATATTGCCTGCACAGAGGAAATAGTCAAAAGCCATCTGGAGATGATATTATTAAAGTTCCTGTCTGAGAAACCTATGTGCGGCCTGGAGATAATTAAAGAGATCAACAAAAAATATAATGTTTTATTGAGCCAGGGGACTGTATATACGACTTTATATAAGCTCAAGAAGGATGGGATATTATATGCAGAATTCGAGAAGGGAAACATGAGGACGAAGAAATATTCTGCTACAGGGGAAGGAAAAATGACAATATATAAGAAAATCAATGAATTTGTTAATTTAGAGATGAATATTTTGAATTCTATCCAGGTTCAAACCAGTTCAGCATCGTTGTAGACCTTAATTGCCATTATATGCCCATCATAGCCGTTTATATCCATTACTTCACGTTTGCCTTTTATCTCCCAGACAGGAACATATAGTAGATCGATATTAAGATTAATTTCAGATGGGTCTGGTGCAAATATCCTGTTTTCAAAGACTATCGTATCACCTATCATTTCATTCAGTCTGACCTGCTTAGTGTGTTCCCTGATAATGGAATTCAGGGCTTTTTCTGAAGCATCCTTTTTCTGGATAGAAGGCTGCATTATCTCATAATTCTGCGTGGGCATCATGATATTTTCCCTGATATCCCTGTATATATTAAAAAAATTCTCACCCGTTATAGCATGGATATATCCTTCACCATCACCCGTCAGGTCAACCAGTTTTGATTTGTATTTCTTCTGGATGTTAAAAGAATAACTATAATTCCAGACCGGGATAAATTTCAATGTCTGGCTTTTTGGAGTTCCGACTTTAGCTTCAGCTATTGATAGGGCATCTTTTTTCCCTATATTTACAGGTACGCAACGAAGCATTACTTTGATGGTTTTTTCATATTCCTTTGTTAAATGTTTTTTTGTCTGAAGTTCATTTACTTCCACTGGTTCTTGAATTGATGAAGAAATACTATACTCGTTTTCAGCCGGTTTTTCTTCATGCTTTGCAAGTGCCTCTCCCAGTACCACTCTTCCGATTTGCATTTCAAGTTCCCCCCTGTCCCATAGTTTAAGCCCGTCATTAAGTGCAAGCATGCGGATCTTTTCATCAAAGGAATCTGATATTACTATTCCCTTGCCATATCTTTTCACCATATTTGAAAAATATCTTATATTATTATAATTAGGATCTTTTTCAAATTTAATAAGGAAGTGTTCCATATCCTTTTCGGCAAGCAGGTCGCATATATCAGATGAACTTATGCTGTAACCACGGTTAGCGAAAATATTTTTGACAATATCAATTACTACCTGCTTATTCATAAATATCACTTCTTACATGTCTAAAATACTTAATCTTTCGGTATGTTTATGACTCATCGTAATTATACATGGTTGCTGAATTAATATGGCCGATTTAATGTTCATAATTTCAAGGATCGAAAATATGATGTATGAGGTTACCTTTGATCCGGTAAAAAGAAACGGTAAAATAATCGTAAATATTTCCATAGTCAATGAATCGGATTTTAAAAAAATAATTGGTCTTTTCAGGCAGGCCATTCATAGCGGGCTTGCAGTAAGCCCATATATTAAAATAATACGAGCTGAAGAAAAAATCGGCAATGTCAAAATTGAAACCGGAAAGATTGGAATAGCCACGGCTTGCAGCATCACCATAGATGGTGTACTGCTAAAAGCCGGAATACCTGTAAAACCAATATTGGGGGGTGTAGTTGAGATCCATGAAGGTTCGCCTCTGAGATTTACCGATGTTTTGACATATGACAGCACGACAATCGATCCTCTTGATGTTTTTATGTCCCAGGAACTCACATCTGTAACCCAGATGATCAACACTGGCACAGGAAAGATACTGGCAAACCTGCGTGAAGCTCCCATGTCAGCCCGCGACAGGATAGAGCAGGTGCTTGATTCACTCGTTGAAGCGGGATTCTCATGTATCCTTGAAGTCGGGGAGCCCAATAATGACATACTGGGTATCCAGGTGGGAAGGGATAAACTCGGGATTGCTGTGATCGGCGGAACGAATCCCATGGCACTCGTGCAGGAAAACGATATTGAAATAGATACCCAGGAGTTATCGATTTTACTTGATGTTGAAGAAATGATACACATTGATGAACTGAAGATTTAGTGTGCTGGATTATCAGTTTCCTGGATTAGAAGCCATTTCCACAATGGTTTAAAGATTATTTCTTTGCCTTTGATATTTTCTTCTCCCTCAAAGTCTTCTGTTATTACAAGACCTCTTTCCAGATTTAACTCTTTCATAGCCATGATCATTCCTGTGATCTCCCTGTCCTTTGTTTCCATATTGGATATATCATCGCAAACCTGTATCAGCTCTCTTATTTGTAAACCCTCTTTTATTATGAAATCTACTTCCCTTCCGGCTGCGTCTTTGTAATAATATATTTCTATCATAGGATCAAAAGTCTGTCTGATCCTTAACTCATTTGCAACAACATTTTCCATGAGCTTTCCTGAGTTTTTCAAAAAACGAAAGCCTATCACATTTGATAAACCTGCGTCTACTGAATATACTTTTTTCTGTGATTTATCCTGTTCTTTCATAGAGAAAGAGAATTTCTTTATGAAATAAATAAGGCATGCGGTTTGTATATAATCTGAAAATCTATCTACAGTTGTATGAGGGATGTTCAGAAATGTCGATATTTTTTGAAAACTCACAGGCGATGCGATATTTGTAAGATAGAATTTTGATAATGTTTTTATTTTTTCTCTTTCCCTGATATTAAATCTTTCAATTGTATCTTTTGTGATTATTGTGTCAAAATAACTCAGCAGTATACGTTTTTTATCAGCCGATAGAACGATTTCGGGAAAACCGCCAAATTCCATGTATTCATCAAGAGCCTGTTTTATCCTGACCCTATTTGCCAATACTTCGATTTGCGTGGTTGCAGGAATCCCCTTGAATTCTAAGAACTCTTTGAACGATAATGGATAAGCAAAAAACGTTATGTTCCTGCCTGTTAGTAAAGTTGCAAGTTCTGCGCTCATAAGCTTTGAAGATGAGCCTGAAATAACAAGTCGGGCTTCTTTTCTCTCGTGGACACCTCTTGCAAAGCGTTCCCATTCCGGGATATTCTGGATTTCATCAAGGAAAATGAATGGTTTCTCAGTTGGTTTTACTTTTTCAAGATACGTATCATAAATATCCCTCAGCAGTTTTAAATCTCTCTGGATGAATCTTTCATCTTCAAAATTTACGATCAGCGTATTTGTGTCGCCGCCAAGTTCTTTTGCAAGCTGCCTGATCAGGGTTGATTTGCCGCTTCTCCTTATGCCTGCTATGCATACGATCTGGTTTGTTTCTGTTATAAGTGGGATGAGTTTTTTTATGTAGTCCTCCCTTTTAAAGCCAGTATCTATCTCTTTTGCCCAGAAATTCCAATCAGAGAGAATTTCGAGGAGTTGGTCTTTTTGCATGATTTATTATATGTGGGGCAAATATTTAAGATTTTGCCCTATATGTGGGGCATTAATACTTTCGATGAGCAGCATTTTGCTAATTTTATGTGCGAGTGTCACCAGTTATTCCATCGCAATATCTCGTTTACAAAAGTCATGCTCTCCCTAATACATTGTAGAATATTCTGGATTTTCACATTCTGTGGGGCAAGTGATGGTGATATATTATTGTTTTTTCACATTATCCATTTTTACTAGAGAAAAATAACTAAATTTATATAGTCAAGAAGCCTGAAAAGTTGTGTGTATTTGTATCCATGGTATATAATTTATCTTCAGAACCACTAGAATTTCCATCTGACCTTGAAGAATTTATTTTGAAGGAATTAGGAGGATCTTACAAGAGTGAACCTGTAAAAGTCAAACAGACTCTCAATTATGATGAAAATGATTTGAAGGAGTATCTTGGAACCTATTTCCCAGGTAGTTTTTCAGAATCGTATGCGATATTTTCAAATATATTCTGGAATGAATCTATTAAAAACAATTTTGAAATAAAAAAAGACTTTTATATACTCGACATTGGGGGCGGTACAGGTGGAAATTTGTTAGGTCTATTATGGTTCATGAAGAAATTTTTTGTTGAATTTGATAATAAAAGAATTCATATTGTATCTATAGATGGAAATGATTATGCCTTGAATATCCAGAGAAAATTATTAGAGAAATTTTTTCCGAAAAATTCTGATTTTTTTTATAAAAACATAATCTTATCACGTAATAATTTTAAAGAAATGTTAAGAAATGTAATTAATGATTACGAAATAACTATTAAATTTGACATAATTATGTCATTCAGATTTATAAACGAATTTTATAGAGAATATTTTTTATTTGACTGGTATAAAATTCCTGGAACGGATAATGATAGAATTATAAAATATCTAAGAGAAACAATTGGGATCAATTTATTAAATGAAGCAACGTTTGAAAATGACGGCAGGATTATTAGTATATCTAATGCCAAAAGTTCTCTTTCTCTTGAAATCAAAGATTATGAAACGGCAATTCTAATTATTGATGGCAAAAAAACAGATGAGTTTATTGTGAAGAAAGAAAATAATAATATAAATATCTATTTAGATAAATATTATAAAAATAAAAATATGTATAAGATCATGACAGAAGCAGTATCAGAGTATTTGGAAGATGATGGATTATTTATTTTATCAGATGTTACAGATAAGATTAAAAATGATGATGGGGATGACGACAGTTGGTTTTTATCTAAAATTATGAATGAAGAAATAATCGAATATCTAAATAGTCAGAGGAACAAATTAGAGGTTATTATTCCTCTGAGTTGTGCTGTATGGCACAGTTTTTGTAAGAAATCAAGAAAATGCTTTATAAAAAAAGAGGTGTTTCTTAGAAATAGTAAATGTGTGACTAGAGGTTTTAAATATTCATATAAGATATTCACCCACAAAAATCTTGCACTTCGAGTTCTGCAAAACATAAATAAACAAGATCGTTATGAAATTGGAGAAAAATGGATTTGTATTAAAGGTGTTCATAGTAATAGGAATAAAGATAAAGCAGTATATAGAGATCCGTTTTCTTTCGATGACAGCAGTAAGATAAAATTGGAAAGGTTGAGAAATGGCATTTAAGAATTGGGACAAGGTTCAAATAAAAACCGATGATGGAAAAATAATAGAAGGAATAGCCCCAATTATTATTTCAGCAAGCAGATCGACAGATATTCCGGCATTTCATTCAAAATGGTTTATTAATAGGCTTAATAAAGGTTATGTTAAATGGACGAATCCGTTTAATCAAGTCCCTCAATATGTTTCTTTCGAAAAAACAAGAGTGATTGTTTTTTGGACAAAAAATGGCGAGCCCATTTTACCTTTTTTGAAAGAGATTGAAAACAAGGGGATTAATTACTATTTCCAGTTTACACTCAATGATTATGAAAAAGAAGGTCTTGAACCATCAGTTCCTAAATTGGATGAAAGGATCGCAACTTTCAAAAAATTGTCCAACATAATTGGTAAAAACAAAGTGATTTGGAGATTTGATCCTTTGATTTTGACGGATAAAATCAGCGTTGAACAATTACTTAATAAAATTGAAAACATCGGAAATGCGATTAATGATTATACGAATAAATTGGTCATAAGTTTTGCTGATATAGAGCAATATGCCAAAGTTAAAAGGAATTTAACGGCTGCAGGTTTCAAGTATAAAGATTTTGATACAAATAATCTGGAACAAATTTGTGAGGGAATCCAGAAAATAAATGAAACTTGGGGTCTAGAAATTGCTACCTGCGCCGAGGGCTTGAGTTTTGCAAAGTATAATATCAAACATAATAAATGCATCGACGATGATTTATTAATTAAATTATTTAGAAATGACACAGTTCTAATGGATTTTTTATGCCCAAAAAAAGAAAAAAAAGTTGGTCTATCGGCTTTTGGGGGTGGCTCTGAACCAGAAATTATTTGCGATAATTTAAAAGACAAAGGACAAAGAAAAGAATGTGGGTGCATAGTTAGCAAGGATATCGGACAATACAATACTTGTGGGCATTTATGTGTTTATTGTTATGCGAATTACTCTGAAAAAGTCGTTCGAAAAAATCTCAGTGAGCGACAAACAGATACAGGTGAATCAATTTTCGGTGATTGATCTCAGATTGTTTATTTGAAGTTAAAATTTAAATCCACAATACATTTAAATACATCAAAAATCCATTTACATTCATGGGCACGATAACAGTAAACGTCAAAGACGATGTCGAAAAAGAGTTCCGGAAGATCGTCCGCAGCGTTTACGGCGCCAAAAAGGGCGACCTCGGGAAAGCGCTGACTGAAGCTATGCAGAAATGGGTATATGAAAAAAAGCAGGAAAAGATAGCGCAGGAAGCATTGAAACTCCTCGAACTGAAATTTAATTTCGGTAAAAGATTATGCAGGGATAGGGATGAACTGTATGAGCGATGACCTTGCCCTTATCGATTCGAACATATTGAGCTATGTTTTTGATGAAAGTGAACCCGAAAAGAGAAAGGTATGCAATGAGCTGGCAGCAGACTGCTGGAAAAGGAAACGAGATCTTGCAGTTTCTGTCCAGAATCTTTCAGAATTCTATGTTGTTGTAACAAAAAAGATCTCAAATCCGATACCTGCAAAGGTTGCAAAAGACTTTATTGAACTTATCATAGATTTCCACGGCTGGCATGTCCTTAATTATAATGCCCAAACAATTAAATCCGCTATCGGAATTAGCACAAAACATGGCATTCATTATTGGGATGCATTACTGGCTGCAACTATGAGAGAAAATAATATATTTTCAATTTATACGGAAAATGATATGGACTTTAAAAAGATTCCCTGGCTTAAAACAATCAATCCGCTTGATTGAATTGCCTGAACCGTTAAATTTTGCATAAATTAAATTCTATGCATAGATTTTGTGCATAAAAGTTATAAATATGTTAAACAAATAATTAGCTATGGAAGAAAGACATAGGAAAATACTGGTCAAACAAAATCCGTGGTGGCAAAAGAAGAAAATAGAAGTGCCTGGATTTGAAAGAAATTTGATCAAAGACCTGCAAAAATATATGGGATACAGGCAGATTCTTGGTATAGTCGGCTTAAGGAGAGTTGGCAAAACTGTCTTAATGAAGCAGATTGCCGGCAAATTGAAAACACCGGAAAATAATATCTGCTATATATCTTTAGATGACATCGATTTCCAGAAATATGAGATCGCTGAGGATTTGATCAATTATTTTTTAGAGTTTTCAGATAAAAATAAAAGAAGATACTTATTTCTCGATGAAATTCAGAAATTACCTGACTGGGCAGACCTGTTAAAAAATTATTATGATATGGAAGAAAATTTGAAGATTTTCATTTCCGGTTCTGCAAGTCTTGAAATAAGAGAACATAAAGAAACACTCGCAGGAAGGCTCCTTACTTTTCATTTGCCTGTGCTCACATTCAAAGAGTATGTGAGATATTTCGGGTTTGAATATGAAATATCTGAAAATATTATCAGGGAATATGACCTGAGATTTGCCGCTAAGAAAAAGCGATATGAAGAACTGTTTGAGAGCTATTTGATGAAGGGGGCTTTTCCTGAACTTCTCGAAATAAACGATACAGAATTCATAAATAAATATATAAAAGAATCGGTCATCGAAAAATCAATAAGTGACATATCAAAGATCACAGACGAAAATGAAAAAACCATCTACGAATTGTTCCGACTTCTGGTAAATAGCAATGCACAGTTATTTGAAATAATAAATCTTGCAGGTATTTTAAAAACGAATAGGAATCTTGTAGCTCATTATATCGACCTGCTTGAGAAAGCATTTTTGATAAGGGTCGGTTATAATTTCACAGCAAGCGTTTCCAAACAAATAAGAGCGAGCAAAAAACAGTATTGTGCTCACAGTTCCATCGTTATTGCGCTGCTCGATTATCCTCCTGAAATATTATATACTGAAGTAGCGGGTCATCTTGTGGAGGCAGCGATTGTTAATAGTATTGAGAAGATATCTTTCTGGCGAAATCCACAGCATGAGGTTGATATTATTATAAAGAAGGATAGTGCAATAATTCCGGTGGAAGCAAAGTTTAAAATGCAGGTCGATAAGAAAGATATTAAAAGCATGAAAAAATTCATGGAGGAGTTTGTTGTAGAACAGGGTTTTGTGGTTACCAGGAATATGCTTGGAATTGAAAAAACCGGGGATAAGGAGATAATGTTCATTCCAGCATGGCTATTTTTATTGACAAACTATTGCTTATGATCCGGAAATTATAAAAATCAGCATCATTTAAATACCAAGAAAACAATAATAATTAAGGGAGAAACATATGGAACTAAAGTCTATAAAAATAACGGCGCCTTCAGATACAAACCTGATCCTCGGCCAGTCGCATTTCATAAAAAGCGCTGAGGACCTTTATGAAGCACTCATCACGGCGGCTCCGGCCATTAAATTTGGCCTGGCCTTTTGCGAGGCATCGGGAAAGTGTCTTGTAAGGACTGATGGAAATGATGAGGAACTTGTCAAAGCTGCGCAAAGTAATGCCATGGAACTTGGCTGCGGCCACAGCTTCATAATATTCATGCGAAATGCATATCCCTTAAATGTCCTGAATTCGATTAAAAACCTTCAGGAAGTATGTAATATTTTTTGCGCAACATCCAACCCGGTGGAAGTTATTATAGCTGAAACGAACGCAGGCCGGGGCATCCTTGGCGTCATTGATGGTGAAAAACCAAAAGGTATAGAAAGCGCAGCGGATAAAGAAGAAAGAAGATCATTCCTCCGTACTATTGGTTACAAAAGATAATGGCAAAAGAACATTTGAAAATAAGAGTTCCTGCGACCTCTGCTAATCTGGGTGCAGGGTTTGATGTATTCGGAATTGCACTTGTTACTCCTTATGATATAATTGAATTCGAAAAAAGCGATAGTACAAAAATAGTAATGCTCGGAAGAGATTCCCAATTCATTCCGACTGACCCGCAAAGAAATATTGCAGGCATCGTTGCTTCGATCATGAAGATCCCTGTGAATATCACGATACACAGGAACATTCCAATTTCAAGCGGGCTTGGGAGCAGCGCTGCACCTGCGGCAGGCGTAGCATTCGGCATAAACGAGATGTTTGAACTCGGGCTTTCGCAGAATGAACTTGTGCAAATAGCCGCACAGGGTGAAAAAGCAGTATCAGGAGCGGCTCATGCTGACAATGTAGCGCCTGCTATTTATGGCGGTTTTGTCATTGTGCATAAAGATAAAATAATTTCTCTTTACCCTGAGAACATTGGTATAGTTGCTGTTCATCCCGAAATCATAGTCAGCACGCGCCATGCCCGTGCCATCCTTCCAAAACAACTGTCCCTTGAAGATATTTCTTTTAATACGGGAAATGCCGCTTCTATGGTTGTCGGAATGATGAAAAACGATATAAGACTTATCGGGGAAAGCATGGTCAACCGTGTAATTGAGGATATCCGCTCAAACCTTATAAAAGGATACAGGGAGGTCAAACAGAGCGCGGTCCAGGCAGGCGCAGCCGGTGTGACAATAAGCGGTTCAGGGCCCACATTGATCGCAGTTTGCAGGATGGATGAAAGAGAGAATATTGCAGAAGCGATGATACAGGCTTTTTCTGAAAAACAGGTAAAAAGCGAGGCTTTTATAACTACAATAGGCAAAGGAGTATCTGTCATAGAATAACGCGAAGCAATAAGCTTTTAAGATTTCATGACGATACATGCTGATATGAGACGCACTTATCATCTTTTCCCGCAAAACCCGGAATTTGAACGCAAATTTAGATTCGAAGCCGACCTCCCTTTCCTGGTAAGAACAATTGCAGGACTGAATGGCCAGTTCGGTTCATTCGTCACGGATGGCCCGGACCGTAAAGCAACCCCTATACAAGCCAAGAGAAGCATTGAGGTTGAAATTGCAGATAAAAGCGTTGATTTTGTTCCTCTTAATAAGAACACTCTTGATTCAGTAAAGGACATTACACCTCAAGGAACAATTGATTTTAAAATTAATCTGCAATATTCAGTACTGGATGCAAAATATAACCGTGTTGCTTTCAAAGGCGATACATATCTTGTAAGGACAAACCTTGATAACAGGGTTCTTACTATGAACATACATCTTATCGATGGTCTGGCAAGGACTGCTCCTGAAAGAATAGCTGATACCATTGTTGAAGAGATAAAAAGAAAGGCTGGTAATGTCTGATCTTACTTATACCGTATCAATGCCATTTAAAAGAAAGGGAAAAGATGCGCTAAAAGATATGGAATTTATCCTTGCGCTCTCCCTGGATATGAAATGGTTCAATCCTGAGCAGGCAAAAATCATATTGAATGATGCCCAGAATTCAGGTCTTTTAATACGCGAAGGAGAATTTGTACATCCTTCATTTGATATATCAAAAATTGAGATACCTTCCGGATGGAAACCCGAACCCATAATTGTGGATAACAATACAATTTTTGACAGGATAATCGATCGGATAATACAAGGCACGAAGATCGAAAAAAGAAAAGTTATTGCAATGATAAATAAAAAACAGGAAGAGTTTTCAAAACAGGTATCAATAGAGGTCAGCGCCATTCTCATTGCAGTTGAGAACGGGATTATGGTGGATGACCTTATCGATGAGGAGTATGCAGCTTTAACTACTTTGTCTTCTTCGTAAAAAGATCTATAAACTCTTTGCATTCTTTGATCAGGTCCTTCGATGCTTTTTTTATCACATCGATGGGGTCTGCGCCATCTGTCCTCACAAAAAGGATTGGTTCGCTGATCGTTGGATGCTTTATATCATATGTTGCTATTTCAACATGTTTGTTGTTGAGCAAAGCGGTTTTAAGCATGTTGAGCAGGGTATGAGTTTCACCTGCTACCTTAATGTTAATTTCTTTGTCCGTTTTTTTAAGGATCGTAAGTTCCATAATATCACCTAAATAATACCTGTCCCGTAATCAGAAGATAATTTTCTTGTCTCTGTCCTTTCACATTTGGGACATTTAAGTTTGTTGTTATCTATTTTCAGAACTGTTCTGCAATTTCCGCAATAAGCCTTCATAACGCCAAGTTCCTTATTGACAGTTGACAGGCGCATGTTCCGAAGGTCAAGTACTCTAGCTTTTACAATATCAAAAGGAGCGAATTCATAATACAATTCCTTGACATAGGCGTCTTTTACATTTGATACATGTATTGCAGCCTGGTCCGCATTGACGATCTCGCGTTCGCCTTTGCCTTTAATTCCTGCGATCTCGACGAGCGCAACCGAATCTTTCACATCTGTGACCTGCCCGATAACGATATCTCCAACCACAAGATGCGGAGGTGTGTTCGTAACAGGTTCAACTGATATGGAACGCTCTTTATTGTTTATCTTAACAATACCGCTTGCTGATGCGTAAATATTCCCCCCGTCCACATATGCGCCACTTTTTGGGATGAATTCTTCCGAAGTTCCAATAAGGTCGCCCGGCAAAACATTTCTTTCTTCTTCTTTTTGTTCTTCCTCAACTGCTTCTTCAACAGGCTCTTCGGCCTCAACAGGTTCTTCGGGTTGGACGGTTTCTTCTGTACTCTCTTCTGTAATTTCCGGTTCCATGGTTACATCTTCAACTTCTTCTTCCAGCTCAAGCTCACTTTCTTTTACTTCCTTGGGTTCTTTTTCGTCACCCTTGCCAAGCTTTCTCCTGCTTGTTATTTTCTTTCGTTTGATTCTAATAATTATCCCTCTGTTCTTTTCTCGATCCTGTATATCTCAACTTTTATGACCAGTCTTTC
>CABMCA010000092.1 GCA_902384525.1 uncultured archaeon | reverse complement strand
CCAAACCCCGCCGCCCTCATAAGCGACTATCCTGTCGCCAAGAGTATATTTTATCCGTCCCATAGGAATGGTGATATTAAAATCACTTCCATTTACAAACATATAACTCGGATTCTTAGAGCTATTCGGCTCGACTGTCAGTGTGCCCCCGCCAAGTTCAATATTTGTTATCTGAAGCGGCGAATCGCCCAATATTACTCTGCTTGCCCGTGAGTCAAGTACAGTGAAAGCCTGTTCCACATTCTTGGAATTTGCCATGTCTTCCAAGTTGTAAATCGCAGGCACGCCGAACAGGGTAATCATGCTTATTCCAAGAATTGTGATTGTCAGGATAATTACATGGCCTATAACTTCTGCCTCACCTTTTTCAGAAGTAAATAAGTTCATTCTACCTCCGTATCCAGCTGGATGTTTATAATATACACATCAATATTTTTCATTTCAAGTTTTGCAGTGCATTCACCCGAAGAACAGGAACTCCATGCCATAACATTAACGAAATAATTCTTCCACCCATTTGAATAAGTGCTATTTATTGTTACACTGATATTGCTCACATTTTTATAAAGATTAACATTCGGCACTCCTTTTGCCGTAACCCTGCTCATACCGCTGCCGCCTACAGATGAAATACCACCTACTGTAACAATAGGAATAACGAGGAGATTGCTCTGGTTGGTAATGAGAGGTTTTGAAACAAGTATCGTATTGCCATTTGGATAATTGATCCATACGCCTGTGCCTTCATAAGCGACGACATTTTCTCCCACCACACTTTCAATGCTTCGCATCTGCCTGTCTGGTACCAGAGTAATATTTTCATTTATCGAATTTGTTGCTGTAATATTGATGGAACTACTTCCCGTAACACTTAGCGATCCGCCGTACATTTTCAGCTCTACGTTCTGCGATGGCGCTTGCCCCATAACTACTTTATTGAAATTATTAGCAAAGACAATAAAACTCTGTTTTGTATTTTCTATATGGTTTGCTTCCTGGGCATTCTTTACGATCGGATATCCTGCCATTCCTATGAGTCCGATGGATAACACCAGTAAACCGAGGATTGTTACAAAGTCAACTACTTCAGAGACTGCATCTTCCGAGGAAAGAAATTTTATGTTATTCATTGTTTTATTTTCATAGTATTATTGTTGTTATCGTACCACAGTGTATAGTCCTGAGCATTGCTATATATCTGCTCATTTATAATACCTGAAGAATTAAATGGTATCCAGGCCTTTGCATCATTTTCCGCTTCCATGAATATTTTTTCGCGGGTTATATTGATACCATAGCTCTCATCTGCAATTGATGCAGGAATTGAAAAATCGTATTCCAGCTGGTTAACAGTACCCCCGTATGATCTTGTTATATTTACCAGGGTATCCATGGAAGTTACCCTTGATGCAAATCCACTTCCCAGAATATCAAAACTTGTTCTCACTGCTGTTTCTTTTGAGTGCTGTGAGAGTGTATAATAAGAAAGAACTATCCCGGAGAAAACAAGCAATGTTATTGACAACATGAGAATAAAACCAATTGTGATGGATACTGCATCCTCATTTTCGAGTAATTTTTTATTTTTCATATTATCACCACGGCACTGAAACAGGAATAGTGATATTGGAATGCATATTGCTGGTTGAAAGAATTATTGTGGCGTTCAAGATGTAATCCCGGGAACGAATGAAATCTTTCCCATAGATGGTATTGCCTGTAATGGTGTAGTTGCCAGATGTTGTACTTCCGTTTATGAATGATATAGAGTATGCTGATGTTATATTTTGCTCAATCTGGGTATTACTAATAGTTCGAATCCCTGTCGTGGTGAATTTTATGGGCCAATATGTTGTTGCATTGGATATATTTACAGTAAAATTGATGGAAGAATTTATCGAGGATACATTGATTATAATGGTCGAATCATTAACATTTTCTATTAAAGTCCAGTTCGTTGCGCCGTTTGCAGTTCCGTTATCTGTGAAATTTGCATAGCGTTTGCTGTTCCAGTTGCTTATATCTAAGCTCAGGTTCACGACTTCACCATGCAGCGCATAAATTTGTGATAAGTTCCCACTAAAATTTTGCATTTGGTTTGTGAAGTTTGTAATCTTTAGTGATGCATTTTGCCCTGGTGCAGTTACATTCCTGTATGCGCTTTTTATTTCATCCCCGCTTATACGCATAAGGTTCACTACATCATATTTTATGGAATCGCCTCCTGCTTCTCCGGCCATATTGCTTTCAAATATGATATTATTAAGCAGAACCGTGGTAATAACAAGACCAATTGCAATGATAAAGCCCGCAAGAAGCATAAACTGGGCGCGCTCGTTTTCTATTATTCCCATCACATCCTCCATAAGATAAGTTTGACATCCACAATATTATAAAGGTCGGTTGAGGGATCGATATCTGTTAATAGAGTATTATTCTCATTTGGATTATCACTGTTATGTAATGTGATTTTCCTTGAGACTATCACGGCGTTTTCAGAAGGATCACCATTATATATCATTCTCTGGGTTAATAAAGAAGTTCCGTTGTTTGTAAGAATAGTCAATTCCAGATTATGGGCAATACCTTGCCTTATCAAAGTATAATTGAGGTTGGTCGCTAAATTATTTATAAGATTTTTTTGAGAAGGATCCACCTTTTCTATATATTTTGTTCCGTTCCAAATATATTCTTTGCCATTCCATCCCAGTACATCATTCTTTAGCTTTGAATTATATCCGGGTTCAGCATAATCAAGCGTCCCGAGAATATCCTGGCCGAGTACCTGAAGTTCGGTTTCCACATGCACGTTGGCTGTTGAAGATGTAAGCGGCGTCATCGATGTCGCATCAATTGCATATACAATAACAAGAAGCATTATTGTGGCGGCAGCCACTCCTTCCAGGGTATGCATCTGGCCTTTTTCATCGAACACGATTACCACACCCTTACTGAGAGGATAGCTGTTTCATTATAACCGGTAGAGGAATTTATGATCAATACTATGCGTTTAATTTGCCCGGTATCAGTTGTTTTTGGAAGAGCTGGTCCGCTCTGGTTCATCGGTTTGTCCGGATCAGTAAGGTTTGCAACTGTCATATTCATATTGAACGCGGATTCACTGCTGGATAAACCAATTTCCAGAAGTGCAGCATTGTAGTTGGCCATGTTTGAATAATTCAATCTGTTATTATTGAAATAATATAATTTACCCTGGTCTATAACATTTAATTCACTTGATTTATCTGAATGAAGCATACGTTCAACAAGTACGGTTCCTGCCCTGTCCGCAGCAAGTGTAACCTGATCGGAGCTTGATTGAAAGGGAGTAAATATACTATTAATGAACTGGAAAACAAAAAAAACTGACAAAAGAAATATTCCTATCCCTGCTATATAATCTATATTTACCTGGGCATTATCTATTTTTAAAAAATTAATTATTCTCATTGCCCCTCCTTAGGAAATTTGTTCCGTTAAAGGAAAAATGCAAGGATTTCTCTATATATACTGAATATCGAGAGAAGCTAAACCTGATTATGCAGTATAGCTCTAACAGTCCATAATTAAGCGTATCCATATTTCATCATTACTATACTTATCATAGTACAATACTTATACAAAAGACTTATGGCGATAAATATATTATCATTAATTCAATGATGATTCCTATGAAAGAAGTCTGTTGAATCCGTAACGCAATTTGACATTTATATGGTTTTTAGATTAAAGCAGAAAGAAAAAACAAATCGGAATAATATTTAAAAAATAGACAGTATAAAAAATTAACTGGTGAGAACGATCTCAATACTGATATCTTTGGGAACCTGTATGCGCATTAACTGCCGCAGTGCCCTTTCATCAGCATCAAGGTCGATAAGTCTCTTATGGACTCTCATTTCCCAGTGATCCCATGTCGCACTTCCTTCGCCATCAGGGCTTTTCCTGCATGGCACTACTAATTTCTTAGTTGGGAGGGGAACTGGGCCGCAAATGCTTACTCCTGTCTTAACTGCGATATCTTTCACCTGTGAACATATTCCGTCAAGAGTAATAGGACTTGTCCCGGATAAACGTATTCTTGCTTTCTGTACCATAAATTACACCGTTTTATTGAGAAAAAGTGAGAATATTATATTCTCGCTTTAATGTCCTGTACCATTCCTGCGGCAATTGTCATTCCCATATCCCGGATCGCAAAGCGCCCGAGCTGCGGAATATCTTTTACCTTTTCGATACACAGCGGTTTTGCTGGTTTGATCGTCACAATAGCTGCATCCCCGGCTTTTATGAAATCGGGATTTTCAGCTGCGGTCTGACCTGTCTTTGGATCAAGTTTCTTTAATATTGATGTGATTGTTCCCGCAACCTGTGCAGTATGGCAATGCAGAACCGGTGTATAACCGATCGAAATTGCTGACGGATGCTGCAATACAACAATCTGTGCTGTGAATTCATCAGCAACAGTTGGAGGTTTGGCAACAGGCCCACAGACGTCTCCACGCCTGATATCTTTCTTCTCAACACCCCTTACGTTCCATCCGATGTTATCGCCAGGAACCGCTTCTTTTATTTCCTGGTGATGCATTTCAATGGATTTGACTTCGCCGACTGCTTTGGCCGGCATGAATATTATTTTATCGCCAGGTTTCATCACTCCGGTCTCAACCCTGCCTACTGGAACTGTTCCGATACCGGAAATTGTGTAAGCATCCTGGACTGGAATGCGAAGTGGTAATGATGTGGGCTTCTCTGGCAGTTTCAACAAATCAAGGGCTGCAAGCAAAGTCGGTCCTGTGTACCATTTTGTATTCTCACTCGGTTTTGCAAGGTTATCGCCCTTGAATGCTGATGTGGGGATAAAATTCATTTCATCCGGCTTATAACCCACCATTTTGAGAAGTGTGCTGACATCGGCTTTTACTGCATCATATCGAGCCTTATCATAGTTGACTTCGTCCATTTTGTTGATTGCTATGATCAATTGGTTAATACCCAGAGTCCTTGAAAGGAATACATGTTCTTTTGTCTGTGACTGGACGCCTTCTTTGCCTGCGACTACAAGAATTGCAGCATCAGCCTGTGAAGCGCCTGTGATCATGTTCTTTACGAAATCCCTGTGACCAGGGCAGTCCACGACTGTGAAATAATATTTTGCAGTATCAAATCGCTGGTGAGCAACGTCTATTGTGATACCCCTATCCCTCTCCTCCTTAAGGGAGTCCATGACCCATGCGAAAACGAAGGATTCTTTACCTTTCGCTTTTGCTTCTTCTCTGTATTTTTCTATAATATGCGGCGGTACAGCGCCAGTTTCAAACATTAATCTTCCTACGAGAGTTGATTTTCCATGGTCGATATGCCCGATAACTGCTAAATTTAAATGTGGTTTCTCTGCCATAATATTTCTCCTTTTTATTTATTGAAGATGTTTTGTCTTCGTATTGTTGTTTTTGTTTTTAAACCTTCCGTTCTTCATGGACTTATGAAATCACTCGGTTTAGGCATTTCGAGTTTAAGTCCTTTCCTCTGCCTTATGCCCATCACTATCTCATTAAGCATGTTCCCCGGTATCGGTTCAAATCCGACAAATTCCGTGCTCCACATAGCTCTGCCTTCAGTAGCCGAGCGGATATCCCCGGAGAATCCGAACAATTGTGCAACGGGTGCTTTGGATTCGATAATGGTCATGTCGCCTTCTGATTGCATATCCAGTATAGAACCGCGCCGGCCCTGCATCTCACGCATCGCGCCTCCCATCTGGTCATGCGGAACATGGATGAATACTTTCTGGAAAGGTTCAAGAAGTGTGGCACCGGCCATAAGCATTGCTGCCTGGATTGCCTGTCTTGATGCAGGAATGACCTGCGCAGGTCCCCTGTGAACTGCATCTTCATGGAGTTTTGCATCCATTAATTTTACTTTAACGCCCATTACCGGTTCACGGGACAAAGGTCCGGCTTTCATGACCTCTTCAAATCCTTCAAGAATCAGTTCCATTGTTTCATGCAGGTACTGGATACCTTTGGTCATATCTATGTACATATTTGTTTCATAAATATGGGCAATACTCTTGGCTTCGTCCTTACTCATTCCTGCTTTCATCAGTATGTCCCTGCGCTCCACTTCTCCCTGCCTCATTGAAACTTCATTGTTCTTGATAAGTTCAATTATAGCCGGGGACAGAGGTTCAACTTCAACATAGAACCTGTTGTGGCGGTTTGGGGATTTCCCTTCAACAGGACCGACGTGACCCGAAATCGTTTCCCTGTATACAACAAGCGGTTTGGATGTAGTGATATCGACATGTTTGTCGCGCTTGATCCTGCCAGCGACTACCTCCAGATGAAGTTCACCCATTCCTGCAAGCAAATGCTCTCCAGTTTCCTGGTTAATCATTACTTTGAGCGTCGGGTCTTCTTTTGCGACCTGTCTTAATACTTCAACAAGTTTTGGCAGGTCCTTCATGTGTTTAGCTTCAACAGCCACAGTCATCACAGGCTCGCTGACATGCCTTATGCTCTCAAATGGAGTCATGCTTTTGTCGCTTGATGCTGTAGATCCTACGATCGCATCAGTCAAACCTGTTACTGCTACGATATTTCCAGCAGGGATCTTCTCACACTCAATTCTCTCAGGACCCATGAAAAGACCTACTGACTGAATCCTGTTCGCATTTGGCATTCCTGAAATGAAAACTTCCTTGCCCCTTTCAAGAGTACCTGAGAAAAGCCTTCCGCTTGCTACTTCACCTGCATGCGGGTCGGTGGTAAT
>CABMCA010000091.1 GCA_902384525.1 uncultured archaeon | reverse complement strand
GTCCGTGAGGTAGCGCACCGCATCTTTGCGACAGAGCTAAAAGAATCAAACCTCCAGTCTAAGGAAGGACAGGATCAGTATTCCACCCAGTATCTCATCACCCCGACAGGCGCAAAGGCAAACCGCGTCTTCATCGTGGGCACGCTAACAGAAAAAGACGATATTGGAACAGATTCCGAGTTCTGGCGCGGGCGCATCGTCGATCCCACGGGCGCGTTCTTCGTGACCGCAGGCCAGTACCAGCCCGAAGCAGCGCAGGTTCTTGCAAAGACCGCGCCGCCTGAGTTCATTGCGGTCATCGGGAAGCCCACTACTTACACTACGAAAGAAGGGAATGTCCTGACCTCGATCAGGGCTGAGTCCTTGCAGATAGTGGACGGCGCCACGCGCGACAGGTGGGTGGCGGAGACTGCGAAGCTTACGATGGCGCGGCTTGAGATGCTATATACCAACATGCCTGATTCCGTCAAAGCGAGGATGCATTATTCTACGAATGTGGAGAAGTATCGAGAGGTGGTGGAGATGGCGATGGAGACGGTAAAGGCGAGGTGATGTTATGATCGAAACAATTTTCTTTTTTTTGATTATTCTAGGAGTTATTTGTGTAGCGCTTCCGCCTATAGGAACTATTATTATTCAGGTTTTAAGTATGCCAGTAAGAGTAGCATTTGCGGATGTAAGAATCGCTGGTTCAGTTGCAGCTGTTTTGATCATTCTTATAGCGTTAGGAATTGTGAGATTCTGATATGTATGCATCTTTTTTTATTATTCCGTGAACCTTACTTACCAAATTCCTTCATTAAAGACTATGCACGACCTTCTTCTTCATCTCTCCCAAACCTCAGTCAACGCATAACTAATATCAATAATTGATCCATGTTTGAAACGAGCAAAAATAGAAAGTTGTGATGCTTAATACGCAAAAAAATTTATCAGTTATAACGGCGTCCTTCAAGTGAGTATGAAATCTTCAAAATTCTATATTGATACTGTAGTAATCCTTGATCATTTAGAAAATAGAAAGGAGAAATCAATTCAATTTATTTCAAATCTCTCAGATAATAACGATTGGACTGGGTACACTTCTTGGTTTACTATATTAGAATTAATAGAAAATGAACAAGCTATGAAACATATGGAAAAGTTAGCTCTCCAGGAACATTTAACTCTTAACGAAATAGTTCGTAAAAGAGAACAGAGACAACTTGCAAAGGAGCAATTAAAACGCGAAGTTGATGTGGTTGATAGATTTTTTAAAAAAAATAAGATTAAAATTGACATTCCTAAAGAACATGTATTTAATCTGGCCAAGGAGCTTCAATCAAAAATAAATATATCCGCAAAAGATGTTATTCACGTAGCTACTGCTTTAGAGAATAAATGCGACTTTTTTGTTACAGGCGATACTGATTTAATAAATACATTAAGAAATGAAAATCTAATCAATGCTACAACTCCTGAAGATGTAAATAAAATACTCAATAACGAATCTTCTTTATACGACCCAAAATCAAAGCCTGAAGAACTTGGAGGAATTGTTGTTGGTGTATTGAGGGACGACGACTGTGGTTTATATGAAAGATGCAACGAATGTGGAGGAATTACCTATAAAGGAGCTTGTACAGAGCATGGAAAAGTGGAAACATATTATGATTTATGTGTACAAATGACCTTATATAATGGTATAATGCAATATAACCTATATTTAGATAAAGAGAAAATTGAAGAGTTTTTTAATTTTACTTTAGATGATGCAAAGCAAATGGCATATGAAGCTTTGGACAAAGAAGTAGTTTTAGACTTTTTAGAACGAAAATTAAAAAGTAAGTATTTCGTTGTTAAAGCTCTAGATAAGGTGAATCGGGAGAATAGGTGGTATGTTTTATCAATAAGGCATGATTCAGAAGTAACCAATAAAGAAATAGTCAAACTTCACGAAAAATGGCTGGAGATAAATAGCACAAATTGAGTTCAAGTGTTGAAATGTGATTATCCTCACTTGACAAAAAAGCTTTTACCCTCACGCTTCCAAGAAAGATATTATGAGCTCAGAAATAGAGAATGAGGTTCTGAACGGATTAAAGCATGCAGCTAGGCCATTGGTGGAGCTTGGTTTATACGATTCCGCCAGAGACTTCATCAGGGACATTACCAAAGAATTTATCAATCATAAGATAGAATTTTATAAAAAACAGATTGCAGCATTTAAGAAAAAATACGGTTCTTTTGAAACTTTTTCAAAAAAATTGGAGAAAGGTGCATCAATTGCCGAAGAAGATGAATGGATGGATTGGGAAGCTGCAGAAGACATGCTGAAAGTCTAAGAAGGCGGCCAGAGAGACAGGTATAAGTGCATAAGGTAATCAGAAATCATTAAATCCAATAGCATCCTTAGGACAGTATATGGCAAATGTCATTCACGGTATGGTTCATAAGGGTGTCATAAAACCAAAGGATGCACTTGATGAAAATGAAGAAGTCCTAATCATCCGCGTCAAGAAACCCATAAAATCAAAAGTTGATATGATAACCAAAAGAAAAAAGGAACTGCTTGATCACAGTTTTGTCGAAGAGATTATAGAATCAACTGAATCCGGTGAAGGTATTGACTGATCGCGCCAAAATTCCCAGGGCTTCTTTTGTATTTATTGATTCCAATATATTTACTTATTTTTTACTGAGGGATGCGGATTTTTTTGAAAAATGCAGTCGATTTCTTAAAAATATTGAATCAGGATATTTTATAGGTTTCATAAATAATATTGTAATTGCTGAAACTCTCTTTAATTTTGTCAAGGCAGAGGTTTGTAAAAATAATCAATTAAAACCCTCTGAGTTCATACGTTTTGTTAAGGAAAAACCCGAATCCATAGGAGAAGTAGCTATTTCTGACGTGATTGATGTTTTTACCGTATCAAACCTCAATCTGGTTAATGTTCCACCAAAAATAATCCCATTGTTGAAAGCTGCCCATAGAAAATCACTCCTGTCAAATGATGCATTTCATCTATTGACAATGGAATATTTGAACGTCAAGGACATTGTAACCAATGATAGCGATTTTGATGCTATCGCAGATATAAAGATATGGAAGCCTGGGACATTATAATAAAACGTAAAAGAGGGTCTGGCATGGGCAAAGAAACTAAAAGAGTTCGCAAAGACCCAGATGCAGCAGAAAAAGCACTTCCGGAATACTGCATGGAAATCGTAAAGAGGTTTAAGCCAGCTTGCATTGTTCTTTACGGCTCAAGGGCTAAGGGAACTTTTACTGGTATCAGCGATATAGATATTATCGTAATAAGCAGCAATTTTGAACAGGATTTCCTATCAAGGATCAAAGATTTAATCGATGCCAATACCTCATCGTTACCAATAGAGCCTCTTGGCTATACAGAAGCAGAGTTTGAAACAATGCTGGTGGCATTCAGGCTTACGGCGCTTGATGCTGTACATGAAGGGATACCATTATACGGTGAAGATTATTTCAATAGTTTAAAAAAGAGACTTAATGAACTTGAAAGAATGGGGCTTTACAAAGATAATGCTTCATGGCATATTCCTGCTAAGGCGCTGGGGTAAGATAAAGGATGAGGTGAAAGGTAAAGGAGAAAGTATTGCAGCTTTCTCTGGAAAAGCACAAAAAAGAGGCAAAAGGACAGGTTGCCCTTACAGAAAAGCAGATGAAGATTATTGAACATATAATTTCAAATGAGCGGATAACAAGCGGGGACATTCAAAGGATGTTTAAAATATCCCGTCAGGCAGCGCATAAGGAGATTTTAAAGATGATAGAACTGAACTTAATTGAGCAAAAAGGCACAGGTAAAGCAATATACTATGTTCTCAAACAAGGTTGACGCAAAGGTTGACGCAAAGGTTGACGCAAAATTACATTGGGACAAGCTCTACCACGCGCCGAACCCTATAAAAAGGAATTTAAAACACTATCTTCAGGATATGACAACATTTAAGGC
>CABMCA010000090.1 GCA_902384525.1 uncultured archaeon | reverse complement strand
TGAATTGAAAGACCTGATTCAAGCTAATTTTAAAACATTTTCGAAGAGTTTAAGCTTTGCATTGGGTTGGATCGGATTATTCTTGTTTGGAACAAATTATTATCATATGTTATGCGTGTAACTATAGCTAGCTCTCACTATTTTGGTGATTGCCAAGTAACGGTAATTTTCTTTTTACCTGAACTATCAGTTGTTTCTAAAGTATTACCTGACGGATCAGTTGAATTTGCATTATACAAGGCATAATCTAGCACTATATTTTGTCCCTCTGAAGTTTCTTCATTTTCAAAAACCGCTGGAACATTTCTTAAAGGTGACATTTTTACTTTTATATCCAAATCATATTTATCCACGATGGCTTGAACTAAATTAGAAAACCATTTTTCAGCTTTAGGTGATATGTATATATTTTCGATTAGTTTGTTCAGATCAACCATTATGTATGAACCATTATTTACAAAATCGATGGTTGAACCCTGTTGAATACCTTTATCAATTTCTTGATATATTATTCTTATTTCATGGTCATCTTCAAAATATATTCGTTTGCGGATGAAGGGTTTAAAAGTATTTTTAGGTATATCTTTTAAAATATCATTTGTATAATGCACCTTAAAAACATATAAATCTCTTTTTTCGGTATCAAAACTTTGCCATAATCTGTTAAAAGTTGATTGAATAGCTATTCCATTATCGTTTCTTGGATATACTTCCCACATGAGAGCTGATTCTTGTTCCTTTTTTTGCCAACAACTTATGCATGTATAATGTTTTAATTCTTTGAGGTATTCATCAAGATTTTTATTAGTTTTTGACCAAAAACCTTCATATTTATCAGGTAAGTAGCAAGCCTGAACAAAAAAAAGCTTTCTTTCATGAAGTAATGATACAAACTTCGGAAAATCTATATATCTCCATATTTTTAAGTTTTCATTGTCTTGGTTTTTAACAAATGTTTCAATCCTATGGTCATCTATAATCACAAATATCTCTCGTACAGTCTTTCAGATGCTATTAACAAATTATCTTATACTTAAAATTTTTTACCCACACGGCTTAAATTTATTATTTTACATCATATTTATATATTGACCTATGGAAAAACTATTATTGAATCAATAAGTAATGATATAAATACCTATTACTCTTTTTAAAACCGTGGTAACCGGTCAAAGAACACTATTTCAATTTTAAAAGTATATCAGCATACAAATCTGTCGAGCATCTCCAACCGTGATGTATCATCTCATTCAGGCTTTCCAGCGTCTCTTTTTTGGTTATAAGCTTCATTTTCATCATACGAAGGAGCAAATAGATCGTTCCATGATGCCCTATTCCTTCCATCTGTGCCATTCCTCTTGCTTCTTCATCATCCAATAATGCGATTCCACCCAATTCAGAAGCGAGAGCAAGTGTATCCACATCACCCTGATGGATTTTTGGATTGTCTGCAAGGTGATGTATGTATTTTTTATTGTGAGGGTTCTTTATTTTTATTATACCAGCCTCGATAATTTTTTCAATCATGAAGGCTTCTGTTTCTCCGATTTCTTTGCCTCTTTCCACCACTTCCCTGAAAATGGATTTAGTGATATATTTATCTTCAGGGAAATGCGCCACTTTATCTAAAATTTTTATCTTCCCCAGATATATCAAAGGCGTAGCGTCAAATACCAGTGGTTTCATCGCAGCGCATCATCCAGGTCTTGTTGAATGAATTTTTGAGATTTTATCCATACTATACCTTTTTCCCGCACGATATCAGCAAAATCCCATACTGTCATTCCCGCCATTTCCGCCGCCTTAAGGAAGGTCAGTTTTCCGTCCTCAAGGGACCTCAAAGCCTTCTCTACTTTCCATTTCTGTAGCCCATCCGAAAGCAGTTTCCTGATAGAAGCTGATTTTTCAAGTGATTCCTCTTTCATAAATTTCTCAAGTTCAGAGAATATTTCTTCAGGAATCCTTGCAGAAATGCTTATTTCTGTCATGTATGTAATGTATGCATTGCATACATAAATGCTTTATGTTTTTTCAGTTCACTCCCTCTCCTCCACAAGCACTTCCACAACAGATGGATCGGCAAGCGTAGTGATATCCCCCAGGTCATGGACATCACCCGATGCGATCTTCCTTAATATGCGTCTCATTATCTTCCCGGAGCGCGTCTTGGGAAGCGCATCCGCAAATTGCAGCTTATCCGGCTTTGCGATAGGACCAATAGAATTCCTGACATGGGTAACAAGATCGGCTTTCAGGTCAGCTGTCTTTGTCACACCTTCTTTAAGTGTGACAAAGGCGTAGATGGCTTCTCCTTTGATATCATGCGGATAACCCACAACAGCGGCTTCAGCGACTGCATTGTGGGATACAAGGGAACTTTCGATCTCCGCAGTGCCAAGCCTGTGCCCTGAAACCTTTATCACGTCATCGATCCTTCCCATGATCCAGAAATATCCGTCCTCGTCCTTTCGTGCGCTGTCCCCGGTCTGGTACAATCCCGGGAACTGGGAGAAATACTTCTCAATAAAGCGCTGGTGACTGCCATAAATAGTTCTCATCATCCCGGGCCAGGGCTTCTTTATCACAAGCTGCCCGCCTTCGTTGATGTCCGCTTCAGTTCCATCCGCTTTCACGACCATCGGTTCAATTCCTGGAAAAGGAAATGTCGCAGAACCGGGTTTAAGAGGCGTAGCTCCCGGGAGTGGTGTTATCAGTATGCCCCCGGTTTCAGTCTGCCACCATGTATCCACGATGGGACAGCGCTTGTTCCCGATCACGTTATAATACCACATCCATGCCTCGGGATTTATGGGCTCACCCACCGTTCCAAGAAGCCGAAGGCTTGAGAGGTCTCGTCCCTTTGGCCATTCATCCCCGCTTCGCTCCAGCGCCCTGATAGCTGTCGGGGCTGTGTAGAAAATCGTCACTTTATATTTCTCAACAAGTTCCCAGAACCTGTCAGGCTCTGGATAATTCGGAACACCTTCAAACATCAGGCTTGTTGCGCCGCTTGCAAGCGGCCCATACACAATGTAACTGTGACCTGTTATCCATCCTATGTCAGCAGTGCACCAGAATAAATCCTCATCCCTGTAATCAAATATCCATTTGAAAGTCTGCATAGCATACAATAAATATCCGCCAGTGGTGTGAAGCACACCTTTTGGCTTGCCGGTGCTTCCGCTTGTGTAAAGGATAAATAGCGGGTCTTCGGCATCCATCACTTCCGGTTTGCACTCAGTGCTTGCGTTCTTAATCTCCTCATGCCACCAGAAGTCTCTCCCCTGCTTCATATTTACTTTCGTGCCTGTGCGATCGTAAACAATAACTGTGTTCACTGAATTCTTTTCATTGCCGCTTATCGCCCGGTCGACACTTTCCTTGAGCGGAACGATTTTCCCTCCCCTTAAACCAGCATCAGCCGTGATTACAACTGAACAGGAACTATCATGGATGCGATCTATTAATGAATCAGCGCTAAAACCTGCAAATACAACGTTGTGAATGGCTCCGATCCTTGAGCATGCCAGCATTGAAATTACAAGCTGGGGGATCATGGGAAGATAAATCGCTATCCTATCCCCTTTTTTTGCACCTTTGTTCTTCAGCACGTTCGCGAATTTGCAGACTTCCGCATATAATTGTTTATATGTGAATCGTTGTGTTTCACCGCCATCACCCTCCCAGAAGATAGCGATCCTGTCCCCGCGCTGGGATAGGTGCCTGTCAAGACAATTATATGATGCATTCAGCTTTCCACCCTCGAACCAGCGACAAATGGCTTTTTCAGGGTCCCAGGAATTGGCCTTTTCCCACTTCTTGAACCAGTCAAGCTGATGTGCTTTCTCTGCCCAGAATGACGTGGGGTCGTTGATCGATTGTTTATAAATTTCTTTATATTCATCAAAACTTTTTATATACGCTTTTTTGCTAAATTCAGAAGGCGGATTAAAGATACGTTTTTCATCTTGTAAAGATTCTATTGTGTTTTCAGCCATGCCGGTTCACCTGCCTTAATTTAGTGTTATTATTAAAATAGATTGTCCAGTTTTCTTTATGAATATGCGAAGATAAGGGATTTTCACATTCCTGCCTTTGCATATCGGTGGTTTGCCAGATATACTTAATATAGACATTATTAAACAATATTTTTCAAAAAAATTTGTGAAGAAGTGTGTTAAGCTAAAATAATACGTACCCCTTTGTTTCCACTGGAAAAATAATTTAAACATAATCGAAGGGTTTGATCAAATATCAAATAATATTGAACAATATGGTTATTCAAAATGATAAAAAAGTGCATAATAATCTATATTTATTAAAAATACCCTTTAATTTTGTTATATTTAATATATATGTCCATTTACCTTTATTTCAATTGAAAAGTATATATACCAATAATTACATCTATTTACAAAGTCGTTCACAAAATGAACACAATTAAACACGAAGGAAACATCGGAGGGGAAATCCGGATGTAAAACTGTCTGTCTCGATGGGGCGGGCAGTCCTCCAATTTTTTGAGGTTTATGAAAATAAGGCTTGAAATCGAAGGAACGAACGCTTGCAGTATAAATTATAAAGGTCCTGAATGCATTGACCTTGCAGTTGCTTACCTTAATTCAATCGAAGCTGATGAAGTTGAAGTGCAGGTACATCTTGTAAAAGACGACGGAACAAAGGCAGATGCCGAATTCGAAGGTGAATTCCCGGCATTATCAGCTATGAAATTCATTCTTTCGGTTTCAAAAACAAGAAATGAAATTCCACCCCGGACCTCGATTATGAACGATATAAGTGAATCAAAAACATTGACATTAAAAGAAAGATTGGAAATGTTCTTAAGATTTGAATATCCGAGGGTATGGTTCACATCTCTTGACGTAAAAAAACAATATGAGTCGGTTTATGGAAAAATCGGCCTCAGTACGGTATCAACATATCTTGCAAGGATGTCCCGCGAGGATATACTTATTCGAAGAGGAAATCGAAGCCAGCGAGAATATCGGTTTAAAGATGAAAATAATATGATTAGTAATATGGAATTCGGCCATGTAAAATAATGGTGAAATGATATTAAATAATGAGTGGGTTGATGAGCTGACCCCCGGATGATTTCCTCAGGGCATGCGACACCCTTGCAACACGAACATTTGTATTGCTTGCCGCAAATTGCGCTCCATGCGCTTTCTCATTGCACCCCCATCGGGTGAAATCCCAGTCGAGCCACTTCCTTTTAGACCGTGTATGGACACAGGGCCTTTACGCCCGGGAAACTTGGAAATTCTCTTTCTATTTCCAATATGGCTTTTCTGCCGATTTCATACTAGCTCATCATAGCGTGCACCATATTCAGACACATTCATGATATATGGCAATTGATTATTCTCTTTTGTCACGATTAATAGTTTTTGGTAACAAATATGATACAAAATGTGATATAATTCAAATTTCAACAAAACCCAGGTCTGTTAAGAGCTTGCGCGCAATATCAATCGATTCTTCCCTGGTTTTTGCTTTTATAAGCATCCTGCCGCTTGGATACATTGAGACGTCCACTCCCTTATATGTCAGCAATAATATATGTTTTGTTGAAATTTTCGGATCAAGAACGCAACTTGCCTTGACCAGATCGATCTTAATATTGGTGCTCACTTCAAAAGCCGTCCTTCCTGAGCATACCCTGACTGAAATAACCATATTTTGTTTTGTGTGAGATGTAAAGCAAATATATAAGCATGTGTATAAAGTCAATGAAAACAAATGGGTAAAAATGTATCGACTTTAGCTGTATCTTTAATTATTCTTGCACTTTCAGGGTCAGCTGCAAGTGATATTATCCTGAATGGAACTGATTTTTATCTTTCCACGGGAGATTCATATGGCCTTCCCCAGGGGTATGTAGTAAAATTAAAAAGCGTGAGCAATGAGGATTCCATCTGGCTTGAATTAGAATCAAACGACACGATCGTGAAGAGTGAAATTGTACATCTTAAAGACTATTTCACATACAATAAGACGAACAGGACAATATTATCCCTGAGAGTGGACAATATATATTCGGGTTCAAAAGATACTAATCTTGTTTCTTTTTTTCCTGTGTACCAATACACTGATCCTGACATGCCTGCGCCAAAAATCATTGTAATAACACCTGTTAAGACCCCGGACCAGGATAACCACAGTGCTCCACCTCCAGAACAGCCCATTCCTGAATTTATGATCTGGATAACCGCGATTATTTTTGTAATTACTTTATTGTATATCGGCCGGAAATTATGGTGATTAGATGAAACTGTTAAAAAAAGACCTGCGGGGAAACGATGGTGAGATCTCGCTCATGGTGGAATCATTAGATGACATGTGGCATTTAAAATACATACTTGAGCCGCAGGATGTTGTTTTTGCAGTCACGAAAAGGCGTATTGAGGGAGCTACGGATAAACTGAGACCTGAAAAAGCTGATAAGAAAACGATGCGGCTCGGAATATGTGTCGAGAAAGTGGAATTCCATAAGTTCGCAAACCGCCTGCGTGTTCATGGCACTATAGTTGATGGAATTGATACCGGTGCATACCACACGATAAATATCGAAGAGGGAACTGATATATCCATAATCAAAACGTGGAAGAGCGACCAGCTCGAAAGAATAAAAGAAGCGCAAATCGCATCCATGCGCCCAAAAGTGATTATTGCAACAATAGAAGAAGGAGAGGCATCCATAGGAATGGTAAGGCAGTTCGGTGTTGAAGAATCATCATCGCTTCGGCAATCACTTGGAAAAGGCGAGGGCAATACACGTAATGAATTCTTCGGGGAACTGGCCTCGCAGTTAAAATGGGCGGCAGAGAAAGTGGATGCCGTCATACTTGCAGGACCGGGATTTACAAAAGAGGATTTTCTTGAGTTCATAAGAACAAGGGAACCTGAACTCGCAAAAAAAGCTGTTCTTGAAGATACAACTTCAATCGGTATATCCGGATTCCAGGAGGTGCTTCGAAGGGGCGCAGTTGACAGGATAATGGAAGAATCAAGGATCGGAAGGGAAGCAAAACTTATTGAAGAATTGATGAAAGAGATATCCATAAACGGGAAAGTATCCTATGGAATGGCAGATATAAGGAACGCACAGAACCTTGGAGCCATCCATACTCTTTTGATTACTGATGAATTGCTTCGCACCGAACGTGAAGGCAAATCCATTGATGGATTCTTAAAAGAAGTTGAACATTCACAGGGGAGAATTGTAGTATTTAGCACAGAGTTTGAGCCCGGAAAGAAGCTTGAAGCCCTCGGAGGTATAGCCGCACTTTTGCGGTTCAGGGTGAACCCATGAGTATTGAGGATGCAGCTATTGATATTAGATATCTTCTTAACAGGGGATTCGCCCAAAAAGGCGCTGTGGGATTTGTATGCGATCACTACAGGATGGATTCTGATTCAAGGCATATTCTTTCAAGGGCGGTTATCGCAAGGTCGATTTGTGAAAAAAGGCGCCTGAAATTCCTGCCATGCGATAAAATACGAGGAAATAAGGTCATAATTGACGGGTATAATATAATTATCGGAATGGAAAGTATCCTTGAGAAAAAAGCAATTCTTTGCGATGACGGGGTTATCAGGGACATAAAGGGCGTATCCAGGAATTTCAGTACTTCCGGGAATACGCATCATGCCATCGAATTGATATTATCATTCTTAAAAGAGAAATACCCTTCACAAGTATGTTTTCTCTTTGATTCACAAATCAGTAAAAGTGGTTTACTGGCAGAATTGCTCCGGGAAAAGATAGATCAGGCAGGTTTAATTGGCAATGCCGGTACTTCAAGACATGCGGATCATGATTTAAAGTGCTCTCATGATATTGTAGCATCAAGTGATGGCGTGATAATAGATAACGCTGAAAGAACAATTAATTTTCTTTTTTGTATAATATGCGAAATCCCGCGTCTTGAAGACGGTATTTCAAGAATAAACGAATTTAGGATGACAAAATGAAAAGGATAGGTATTTCAGTAACAGATCCGGCAGACTGGACTGGAATTGCACTCCATAATTCCGTTATGCAATACGGAATGGAAGCCCTGACTTTTAGCTTCAGTAAAGTGACTTCAAGCATTTCATCAGGCAAGTTATACTCAAGGGAGATCGATCTTACAACTCTTGATGCTGTTATTGTAAGAGACCTTGGACCTTCAACAAGAAATGATGTTTCTTTCAGGTTCGATATCCTCTGCCAGCTGGAAGACCTTGGTATAGCGGTCATCAATTCACCTGGATCAATAGCGAGGTCTGCCAATAAATATGTTTCAAGTTATATGTTCCGAAATAATGGGATCAATACACCCGTTACCCAGGTGACGAATTGCCAGGAGGAAGCGCTTGACACATTAGCATCTTTCGGGCGCGCTGTGGTGAAGCCTGTGTTCGGATATAAAGGAATTGGCGTAGAATGCGTAAAAAACAATGAAATGGGGAGGCAGAAACTCAAAGTACTGCTTGAAAAAAACGGTCTTGTGTATATCCAGGAATTTATTCCCAATCCCGGAAGGGACATCAGGGTATTTGTTGTGAATAATAAAGTGATGGGCTCGATTTACAGGATAGCGCCAGAGGGAAGCTGGATCAATAACCTGAGCCAGGGAGGTAGCGCAAAACCCTGCATATTGACAGGGGAACAGGAAAAATTGAGCTTGAAAGCCTCGGAAGTTATCGGAACGACTTACGCTGGCGTGGACATTATCGAAGGCGATAAACCTTATGTTATTGAGATCAATGGAACGCCTTCTGGCAAAGGTATATTCGAGGCATGCGGGGTAGATGTCACGACCGATATCATTGAATATCTAAAGGATTTAATTAAGTGACACCACAAAGTATATAATTATCATAATCATAATATGGGTTGCATTAAGAGGGTAGGAAAAAATGAATAATTCAAATGAAATTATAATTTATAAAATTATTGACTCTTTAATATATATTTTATATTTATTTTTTGTTTTCCTTTCAATTCAAATATTTTTCTTGTGGAAAGAAATTGATAAAAAATTAGTACAGTCAATAATAACAGGACCTTTCTTAAGAAAAAATTGTTTATATCTTTCATTTGGCATTTTTTTCATTTTTTCTGATCTATCAGACGGTATCAAACAGTTCGATGCATCTTCCGGGGTATTGGAAGTGCTGGCCCCTTTTACTCTTGTTTTAGTTTCTTATGAATGGTATAGTAAATTAAGACCAATGGTATGCAAATTATTGCCGGAAGAACTTACGAATTTCAAAGAATGTTCTCCCTTTACTTAGGATTCTCTTAATCGAAAACTATTTTTATGTTGAGTCTAATTATAGACTGCTATTATTTTAGGGTAGCTTTTATAATAATTATGCAATCATTAAAACATGGATGTGAAAAATATTGTTCGAAGATAAAGAAATAGGGAATGTTCCTTTGAGATTAAACGAATATATCAGGGTGCTCAAGCTCACGAGGAAACCATCAAGAGAAGAATTTTCAGTGATTGCGAAAGTAGCAGGTGCAGGAATACTTCTAGTAGGATTAATAGGTTTTATTATTTATATATTAATAACGGTAATGCCAGGATGGTTTAAATGAACGATGAAGCTGCCGCCATATATGTCATCAAGACAACAGCGAACCAGGAAAGGACGGTAGCGAATTTGATAGAGAAAGTTACTAAGAAAGAGCATCTGGGCATACATGCAGTGCTCGCCCCTGATGAACTGAAAGGCTATGTTCTTGTCGAAGCGGAAAGTCCTGAAGCAGTGGATGAGGTCATTCAGAATGTTCCCCATGCCAGGGCAATGATCAAAGGCCAGTCAAGTTTCGATGAAATATCCCATTTCCTTACGCCCAAACTTTCCGTTACCGGAATTACAGAAGGAAGCATAGTGGAACTGATATCAGGTCCATTCAAGGGAGAAAAAGCAAGAGTTAAAAGGATTGATTCAACTCATGAAGAGATTACAGTTGAATTGTTCGAGGCGATGGTCCCCATCCCGGTAACAGTTCGCGGTGATAATGTTCGAATATTGAAACGAGAAGAAGAAGAGAAATAATACTAACAGGAGATATTAACATGGTGAGCGTTGTAGAAGCATTGGTTTCCGGCGGTTCAGCGTCCGCAGGTCCGCCACTGGGTCCGTCACTTGGCCCGCTTGGCGTAAATGTAAAGGCAATAATAGAAAAAATAAATGAACAGACAGCAGCTTTTAAGGGAATGCAGGTCCCGATCAAAGTAATTATTGATGATAAGAAACAATTCACAATAACGGTGGGAACGCCCCCGACATCAGCACTCATAATAAAAGAGGCTGGTATCGAAAAGGGCTCAGGAACACCCAATACCGTGACCGTTGGCAATATAACGGCCAAACAGGCTGTCAAGATCGCCAAAATGAAAAAGAACGACAGTCTTGCAAAATCATTGAAAAATACAGTGAAAGAGGTCGTTGGTTCATGCGTTCCCCTTGGTATAACCTTTGAAGGATTAAAACCCAAGGAAGCAATAGCTGCAATCAACAGCGGTAAATTCGACTCGGAATTCTCCGAGGCGAAATAATTTTTTTTTTATAGTCGATATACTTTTTTTAAATCAACTTATCTCCACATCAGCCCTGTTCTCGGTGACGTGAAGAAAGGTAAGGGCACCGAGGGCGGTGTAGTTGACGAGCATGGTAGAACTGCCTAAATCAGGTGATTGGGGCCCACAGGTTCCAAAGGAGAAATCTCCTCCTTGCGTAATTTTCCAAAAATAGTGCTGGGTGATGTTATAAAGACTTTGCTGATTATAAGGAGAAGATGTATTGACTATTCTATCAGCCCAAGAAAAATTTGTAGAGTTAAAATCTCCTGAGATAATTTTAGTAGGATAACATGAGGTAGTGCTACCGACAGTTACACTATCATACTTTAAATTAATGCTTGTGTTCAACAAGTCCAAATAAACATATCCATCCGGTTGTACAATAAGCTTGTCGTTGCCTTCCCATGTCTCAGCAGGTCTTCCATACATCATACCGTCATCCTGATAGCCAATAGTCAGGTCAACTTGATTCCCAGGATTCTTGGCATTTCCAGTTACATGGAATATCAATTTCTTGTATCCAGACTGAACACGTATATCCCAATCGAATGCGTTCACAGTTGGCTTTATCTTAAAGTTAAAATCATCCAGCGGCGTTGTATCGCTTTTGTTAAGCCCCCTGAAAGGGATAGTACTGGATAAATATGTATATTCCCCCAGTATAGATGGCACGACACTAAGTTCGATGTTGACAGTATGGTTTGCCGGATCTGTACTTACTTTTGTATACCCCAGGCCTCTGGCATAATCAGCCCATGCAAGATAGTATTCGCTGGTTATTTTCACAAACACTTTTTTTGTGATAGTATAATTTACCGGGTTTGTCCTGTTTATCCAATCTGGACGAGAGGTATTTGGGTATTGTACTATAATTGCATTTTTTTTGAAAGAAACTATCGCAGTTCCCTTTCCTCCCACAGATGCATTCCCGATGATATTAATCACAGGAAGGGTCAAAGTCACGGAGTTATAATGGAACTCAGGAGGAGAAAGCATAACGGTGCCTCCACCGGGATAT
>CABMCA010000089.1 GCA_902384525.1 uncultured archaeon | reverse complement strand
TTGCTTTTTCCAATCAATTCCTTAATCAATAAGATTATGACGCTCTGTTTAAGATCAAGCTCTGGCGGTCTTCCAGGGCCTCTATGGATTTCAATATTTGTTGCCTCGTTTATTAGTGGCTCAAGGTTGCAAATTGCTCCTTTGATCTGTTTCATTAATTGCTGTTAATATGTTCGCCAATCTCGTTTCTCTATTTTTTTGCTTTCTTTGTTGGACGGAAAACCATATATAGATATCTATAGATATCTGGTATTATGGCAAGAATCATAGAACTTAAAAAAGAAGAATTAACTTTGAAAGATGGTGAAATAGAAGGTTTTCTTGAAAGAGTGGTTACTCCGTTTGGTACTTCAGCCAAAGCTGATGTTCCCAGAAAATTCATTGGAAGAAGGGTTTACGTGATTGTGTTAAAAAACTGAATTTGGTCATATTAGGGGTTATCTGATATTTTTGTCCCACAGCCGCTTCATGGAGTCAATCCAACAATCATGGTATTTTACTTAATGCTTGTTCCATACCTTTTCTTGATCAGCACCAAAACCACAAGAAGCATCAGAAAAGCTGCAGCCTGTACGATTATTATCTGGTCGATAGTCTTGTGGAATACAATCAACAAAAAGATTTGCACCAGTGTAAATAAAATCAAAGGATATCTGAAAACTGTTTTTTTCATAGACACATCATAGACCATAAGGATAATTCCATAAGAAAGAAATCCCATGGTAAGGGAGTACCATACAAGATATCCAGAAACTGATGAATAATCACTCCCGAAAAGGATAGTTATTATAGTATCCGATGCAATAGCATATGAAAAAAGAATTGCGCCAAGGAGAACGCAAAAATAAAATAGAGTTTTTCTCAATAATAATCCCTGATTTTTGTTAAGTGTGCTCATTTCACTTACTTTGGGAAGGAGTACCATTCCAAGTGAAAGGGAGATAAAATAAACTACCATCCCCAGCGTTTTGATGGCATTAAAGTATCCCGATACTTCAGCAGAGAAATACGTCCTAACAAAGAAAATATCAATATTGCTCATAATCGTTATGCAAAACAACAGTACAATGATAGGGGATGCGTATTTGTAAATAGATATGTCAATTTTCTCATTCTTTCTTTCTAAGATGGATTTTAGCGGCAATAAGGCGAGTAGAAAAACTACAAGGGCCGAAAAACCATAGGCTATGATTGCACCATTCACGCCCATGCCGAAATATACTAAAAAGACCCCGATGAATAAAAGCACGGTTTTTTCCAGCACCATGTTTAATCCGAGGCTATTGAACTCTTGCAGTCCCTGTAGGACTCCTCTTAGAGAAAGAAGTATTGTAATGAAAATAAGAGAAATGCCCAACAAAACCACTGGAAATTCGGACGGCAAATTCAATACCTTTTTGAGAACAGGACTAAATAATACCAGCATTATAAAAATAACCAAACTTATGTATACTAATTTCCTTATGGATTGTAAAACAATTGATTTTATTTTCCCATATGCTCCTTCTCCTTTTAGCTCAGCCACTACCTGAGCCAGTGCAGTTGCGAGAACAGTGCTCGGCACAGAAAAAATATAAATAAAAGATATTATTGAACCCAATATCCCATAATCATCAGGTCCCAAAGCTCTTGCCATATAAAAATGAAAAATATATCCGAGAAAAATTGAAATAAAAGAAGCGAAAAATATAATACTACCATGCTTGAGAATTTTATCTTCCATGCAATATTTTCTCTTATGATCTCAAACCGGAAAATCTTAATTTTATACTTTCAAGCTTACACTTTATTTTAAATCCAAGTTCTTTAAACTTTCTTATATCCTCCAGAAGAATAGGCGGATCTGGTCTGAATCTATCGTTATCAAAACTCACTTTTAGATCGTACCTATGAGCACAATTATTATTTAGCATATTTACCATAGTTGATATTATCTTATCTGATCCTTCTTGTTTATATATTGGTATATATCATTTTTCGGGATTGTTTGTCTCCTTGGCCATTATGCCATGGTTTAATTTTTGCGAGATTTCAATGCGTATCATTAGTATTATACTGATTAATAATGATAAATTATAAATACTGATAGCAAGTAAAGGATGTATGGGTGGAAAATGGACAAACCAAGCATTTCTATTATAATACCCTGCCCCCCCGGAACAAAACCGAAGGCAGTAGAAAATATAAAGAAACTGAACTATCCAAAGGATAAATATGAGATTATTGTCGAAGAGGGTTATAATCCATCTGCCCAGCGAAACCGCGGAATAAAAAAAGCAAAAGGTGATATCATTGGCTTTACCGACGACGATTGCTCGATGGATCTGAATTGGTTGAGTAATACGATGAAATACTTCAGTGATGCATCAGTCGGCGTTGTAGGAGGACCAAATTTAACCCCAAAAGATGCGTCATTTTTATCTCAATGTTTAGGGCTTGCCATGAGTTCATATTTTGGGGCATCCTCAATGTCGAGCAGGTATGAGAAAAAAATTGTAAAAGGAAAAGTCACCGAACAGAATCTTATTTTTAATAACATGTTCGTTAAAAGCGAGATATTCAAGAGGGGTTTACTTTTGAATGAAACCCTTTTTCCAAATGAAGAGAATGAATTTATAAACCGTGTTTCAAAAAACAATTTTAAATTGATTTATGCCCCAGATATATCAGTGTATCATCCAAGAAAGGATACATTAAAGGGTTTTGCAAAACAGGTATTTGGTTATGGTACTGGAAGGGCACATCAAATTAATGTGCAACCTGATAGTTTTAAAATACTTTATATAATTCCAACTATCTTCGTACTGGGTCTTATAAGCTTGCCTTTAAGTATGATATTAAATTTGAAATTAGTTTCTGAGATCATTTTTTTCGGTTTGATGTTCTATTTCATTATCTCTCTGTTAACAAGTCTTAAGATAGCAATCAAGGAAAAAAAAATGGCATTATTTCCGATAATGCCATTTATTTTTTTTATTATTCATACATCTTACGGTCTGGGCTTTATGCTGAGCATCTTAAATCTAGATTTTATTATCCGCAAGCGTTGCTCACCCCCTGTTTCAAAGTAGTACCAATCCGATATTTTTATTATGATTTTTTCAAAATCGACTGGCGATTTATAACCGATCGATAACCCTGGGATTGGAGACTATGCTGGAAATAGAGGAATGGTTTATGATAAGAGAACTACACGCACAAGGTTTGAACATCACTGAGATATCCGACAAAACAGGATACGACAGAAAGACAGATTACATCATCAAGAAACTTCAAGAAGGGCCTTTCACAGATTTCATTAATCTAATTCCTGATTTAGCAGGAGGTTATATTAAAATGTGCGGAAAATGGGGTGACGGATAAAGAAATCTTAAAATTGATCAAGAAAAAACATAAAGCACGGGACTCAGCAAAATTATCTCACCATAAAAGAGGGAGGGTAATCTGAATCCTTGGCAATGTATTCACATATCTCTTCAAAGTTAGAAGCGGCCTTTGGAGACCACCTTATCTTTTGAGCCATCTGGCCATCCGCTTTTCAACCTCTTCATGAGGTATTCCCTTACCTTCATCAAGCTCCTTCAAACCTGCATCAACCTGCTTGAAATACAGTTCTGCCATAATATCATCGACAGTAATCTCTTCAGGAAGAGCCTCTTATCATACGGATGACTTGTTGTTTTACACCATTCACGCTTATTATCTTCTGGCCAATAATTTCTTATTCCTCCTATATCTATCTTATCTCCCCTCTCCTCCTCAACTCCCTCACCGCCTCCTCCACCCCCGTACCATGCTCCCCCTTCGTCACCATCTTTGCAACTCTCTTCAGATCAGGATGCGCATTCCCAACAGCCACCCCAAAACCAGCCACCTCAAGCATTTCGATATCATTAGGAGAGTCCCCGAACGCCACGAAATCCCGCACATCAAGACCCATCATCTCAGCAATCCGCGTGAGCCCTGTGCCTTTATTGATTTTCTTGCTCTTGATATGTATTGCGAATCCTGTATCCACAATATCAACCGGCGCATCTTCACCCAGGAATTTTCTTGCCTCTTCCGCATCGAAATTGCGCCTGAGACCGATCTCGGTGATCCTGTTCTCAAGGTCAAGCCTCTCAAGGGAGGAAAAGTGCTGCTTCAATATCTCTAAAGCCTCCCTGCACTCTTTTATGTGGGATGTGTCCGATTCAACTTTCCCGCACTCGACTACTCCACCATTCTCAGCCATCACGATGCCGCTTGTTCCCAGGAGTTTTGCGACTGCCCGGACAACGCAAAGCACGTTCCCTGTAGCAACAACTACAGGAACATGAAGACTTCGTAATGCTGCGACGGCTTTACAATCGATACTCCTGTCGCTATATGTGATCGTTCCATCAACATCCACCACGACAGCTTTGAATACCACAACTATCCTATCCTTTTTCTTTATATCGCATCAGTGTAAATCATTGGGAGATTTTCAAATTCTATCTATAAGTCTTCATTTGGATATTTGAGAAAATTATATCACCGATTATATTTTGGAATCTTTTATTGCTTCATAAATAGCAGCTTTGAAAACTGTATCAATATCTGTCAACAAACCCCATTCAATACATTTTTTAACTGTATATAATTCATCATCACTCAAGTTTCTTCCAATAATATCATTGGATTCTTGTTGAACCCATTCTTTTGTAATTTTGAAGATTAATTCGTCTTTGTCCATCGATTCCATAATAAACACCTTGTTATAATTAGAGATTAAAATCTTGTCTCATCCTGATCAAATTACTTTCTGCTGAATATAATAATCCAATTTTATCTGGAACAATATGGATGTATTTTTTCTTCAAATCAGAGAAACTATTTGATACTTGATTAAACTTTTTTTCTTCATTTGTTATAATATACAACCTTGTATTGTACTCTTGAAGAGAGGCTAATCTGCCAAAACCTGACCAAACACCTGTAGAAAGTTCAACTTCAAACGCATATACTGGATAAAAACCATTATTTACTTCTCTAAACCAGATTACATCAATATTTCTAATAGAACTATAGTCTGAAAATTGTAATTGGGGACAAATATTTAATGTGGCAATATCCTCTAGTTTTTTCTTATTGAAAGTCTTGCTCTTATTAGGACTATATGTTTTATAACCCCTAATATTTCCAATATGAAGTAACCTTCCTTGAATTACATTATGAAAACTTTCATCAGGGCTCATTATATCTGTTTTTAAATTTTGGGAGAAAAGAATTGAATCCCAATTATTAATGAAACTGCTACAATCTAATGATTTGCCTTTCCCTTTTAACACTAAATCTAATTCTCTTGTGAAATTTATTTTATATTCACCATTTCTATCGTGGCTAATCTCTCCGAGATTATTAATCAAAATATCTGAGGGTATAAATATGATCTTGTCGATACTTCCGCAAATAAATGCAACAAAAGAATTGTCTAGATTTGATAGCTCCTCCGCATTAATATAGTTTAAACCGAAAAAATATCTTTTCCCCAAATCTGATGCAGTTCTTATCAAAATATGAGATCGGCCAATTTTAAAAGTATTGCTTCGTAGTATTTTTATTGGTTCAACTTCAGCATCATGTGATTTTGCTCTTTCTAAAAATTGCTGTAAAAGTGTATCACTATTTTTCATTTTATCTAAGCTGTAATTATTTGTATATACCCAATAAAACTTCGTTCTATATTTATCTTATCATTCTCTTCTCCATCAGCTCCTCAGTGCCCATCCGTTTTTCTACTTCTTCGTGAAGTATCCCTTTCCCTTCGTCGAGTTCCCTCAGACCTGCCATCAACTTGCTTTTTGAAATAAAGCTGCGCCACGATATCCAGATGTTTTTTTAGATTAAAGTTGATTTCCCACCACAAAGCTGGCCATTAACTGTGGTTCATAAATGAACATGAAAAAAACAACGAACAAATACGAACTGAAACGAACTCCGGTAGCGTGAGTTCGTTTCAGTTCGTATGAGTTAGTTGTTAATTTTTTTCTTACCCGAACGCAAAGTTCACAACGATTTATTACTATGCTTTGCGTTCTTTGTGAACTTAGAGGTGATTCTGCCTAATCCTTAAGCCCTTCCGTTGTGACCGAGAATATCGCCTCGCCCTCAGGAAGATTCGGAGAATCCACAAGCCTTGCTATCCTCTTCTCGCCTTTGGATTTTCGCAGGTACAGCCTGAACGTTGCTGTATGTCCCACGATATGCCCGCCTATGGGTTTTGTGGGGTCGCCGAAGAATGCGTCAGGTTTTGACATTACCTGGTTAGTAACGATAATCGCTGCATTATAAAGACTTGCAAACTTCATCAGGTCGTGCATGTGCTTATTGAGTTTCTGCTGCCTGTCTGCTAAAGTTCCGCGCCCCACATATTCAGCCCTGAAATGAGCTGTTAATGAATCAACGATCAGCAGGCGCACTGGCATGCCAGTATCCCTGAGTTTTAAAGCAAGATCATTTGCAGTATCTACAAGCAGTATCTGGTGGTTTGAATTATAGGCTTTCGCAACATGGATATTCTTCAGGAACTCTTCAGGATCGTATTCTTTCCCATGTTTTGCAGATAATCCCATTACCATCTGGGTGATCCTTTCTGGCCTGAAAGTATTTTCAGTATCAATTATTATCACTGATCCTTCAAGTCCTCCTTCTTCCTTTGGAAGCTGCACATTTACAGCCATCTGGTGGCCAACCTGCGTCTTTCCCGAACCGAATTCGCCATAGAACTCTGTAATTGCCTGGGACTCAACCCCGCCGCCCATTAGGTCGTCAAATGCCTTGGTGCCAAAACTTAACTTACCCACAAGTTTCCTGCGCTCAAGCACAAGATCGCCGGTTTCAAATCCCCCGACGTCTGCGGCCTGGCGTGCTGCATTAATGATCTTCTGTGCGGTCGATTCCCCGATCTCAGCTATACTTGCAAGTTCGGATGAGGATGATACCGCTATGGCTTCAATGGAGCCAAAACCTGCTTCTTTCAATTTCTCTGCTGTTGCCGGACCTACACCCGGCAAATCTTCCAAAGTTTTTCTTTCTGCCATGTTGTTCTCCAGTGCACGTTTTGTTTGTTGTCTGGTGCACAATTATCCATCATCTTGGTGTATCTATAAATAAACCTTATGAGAGCGGGGTGAAAGTAATATTGATCGTAACTTTTATGGTATCATCATAAGTTGAAATTTGCTATGATAATGAAACCCCATCATTTCCACTGGAGAATCTCATCATAGGACTTACTTTCGAATAACCTGGATGCTTGTCCTTGCCCCCGCGCTCAGTTCCACTTCCTCATTCCTTCCCGATTTTGCAAAAGCATCCACAATGCGTATCTCACTTCCGATTTCAAGTTCATTGACAAGGTCTGCATGTTCGCCCCACAGCGCCACTTTTATACGTCCGGTACTATCTGAGATATAAATGTTTGACACCTTGCTTTTTGTGCCGTCAGGCCTGTCGAATTCCCTTAAATCATCAATTCCTGAAACATGCCCGGCCACGCTGTAAGCTGAGTTAATACCTATATCGGATATTGGGGTGAGAGGTTCGTTATAGGTAACTACCGCGCTACTTTTGGCAATTCCCCCGCCAGAACCAAGCGACAGTTCTGTCGAGTTGCTGAACGTATTTTCCCGGGCGTATGCATTCATTATTTCCACAATATCCCCTGCATTTACACCGGAGGATTCAGCTTTTGCATCCCATAAAGTAACCCGGATCTTTCCTGTTTCATCACCTATGGTAATATTTGCGACCTTACCTGTCTTTCCATCCTTGCGTGCAAATGTGCGCACTTTCCCCATATCAAGCACCTTGCCAAGAACATTCAGGTCGTTCATTCCTGCTTTGATCTCACTGATCTTATGAGATTTTACTTTCACAGGAACTTCGATTTCAACATGTTCAACATTCCCGCCCCTTCCCACGTTCACTTCAAGCCCTCGCTGCCCCTGTTTGATAAATCCTTTCACTTTAATGGTTTGCCCCATCTTTATATCCCCGATTTTCACAAGGTCGGCAGCATCATCCCATAACGCAGCCCTGATAGAGCCAGTTTCATCTGCAAGGTTAAGATTTACCACGCGGCCCATGGTATCATTATCGCGCGAAAACTCCTTGATATCCCCAACAGAAGTCACCTTTGCAATAAAAACAACATTGCCCTTATCTGCAGTCATGTCCTTGATCTTAACATTCTCATTCAATCCCAGTTCGCTTGCAACAAGCATCGCTGCGGTCCTTGAATCGCAAAGGCCATTCATTTCCGTAAATTTCGCCTCAACCCTTGACTTGAATTCGTCAGGTGTAAGTTTCCCCTGGAGTCTTTTAAAAATCTCTTCAATCTCTTCGAAATTCACCATATTATTTTTTCTTTCCCTTCTCACTGGTTTCTTTGGGAACCTCTGATATAAATTTTTTCACTTCGGAAACAGTCAGCTTTCTGAATTTTCGCGTTGAAAGTTCGATCACTCCGACTTCGATATTCAATTCATTCAGGCTGCCTTCTGTTACTGTCCTGAGGGCTTCAAGCCCAAGAACAGTAGCTTTATCAAGATCAATATCTTCAGTATATCTTCTCTCCAGGAACTCCATTATTTCAGATCTTCCTGAGCCAATTCCGGTTGCTTTGTACTCAAGCAAAGCCCCGCTGGGGTCGGTTTCAAAAATGCGCATTCTATGCCCCTCGATCCCGGCGATAAGAAGAGATGTGCCGAAAGGTCTTACTCCGCCTGTCTGTGTGTAGGACTGCTTGAAATCGCATATCTCTTTGGACAGGGTCTCGATCCCGATGGGCTCGTCATAAGTTGTCTTGTTGATCTGGGCCTGTGCGCGGGCGAAATCTACAAGAGCGCGCGCATCAGCTACCAATCCCGATGTTGCCACTCCTATATGATCGTCTATCTGGAAAATTTTTTCAATGGATTCCATCTCCACAAGTCTTGTGGTGGCACGCTTATCTACTAATAAGACTGCGCCGTCTGTTGCTTTAATTCCGACTGCTGTTGTTCCTCTTTTCACAGCTTCACGTGCATATTCTACCTGGAACAGCCTCCCATCAGGGCTGAATACGGTTATTGCACTATCATATCCTGTTTGTGGTGACTGCATCATATTTTCTCCTGGTTTTTATGTTTGAAGGTTGCAGAGTATATATCTATTTCTATACTATATTGGTTTTTACTCAAATAATATGTCATTTTCATCTTTGAATTCATAATCAACCACTTCAAGTTTGATCGGGAGCCCATCTTTATCATAGCATCTATAGCTATTGAGATCAAATGGCGCGCCTGCAATAATATGAACAACTCCCTTCTTATCAAAGAGCTCAAGATCCGGACCGGAAGGGGTCATATTCCCGGAAGGATGGCTGTGCACCGACCCGATCGTATGTATGTTTGGAAGCATGAATAACTGCATCACTGCGCTCTCATCGCTTGACTCTGTGCCAGGGACTACTATGACTTCAGTAATCACATCCCCACGCGCCGAAAGCATTCCTGCAAATTCATGTGGTGCTGATGATTTGCATACTTCAAGTATGAATTGTAAAGTTTCCCGCGCGATTTTCATGTTAACCTTATTGGTGCGAAATGTATATATTAGCTTAGCATTATTAGAGGGAAGTCCTGGGCTGGTAGCTTAGACAGGCAGAGCGTCGGACTCTTAATCCGACGGCCGTGGGTTCAAATCCCTCCCAGCCCGTTATTGATTTATTTCAAAACCAAGTACTTCGAAAGTTAATGTTAACATTAACCGTATTTTTACGGTTAGAAAGAGGGCTTACCTATTCCCTCCTGCTTCAAACCACTTTTTGAAACTGCTTTGATATAATACATTTTTTGAACTTGACCAATCGAGGACTATTTTCCCTTCTTTAAGCAACATTTCTTATACTTCTTGCCGCTTCCACAAGGACACGGAGCATTACGGCCTATTTTCTTCTCTTTCTTTTTATCGGGAGTTTTTTTCTCCGGATAAGAGATCTTTTTGAGGTAGCTGATATTCTCTCTAGAAAAATGCTCAAGCGGGCTTTTCATGAATTTGAAATAGCTTTGCTCTTCTTCTGGCAGATTGAAGACCCAATCCACATCATCTTGATTTATTACCTCTGTATCAATTCTTTCGTCTTCAAATGCTTTCCGTACCTGAGGCAGGAGGTTCTGGTCTTTGAATGAAAGCAGTTCGTCTGCCAGAAATGCAGCAAATGTCTGGTCAGTTGTATCCTCTAAAAGCTTCGATAGGAATGCTTTTATGTCCTCATTTCTAACAGAATACTGGTGGGCGATGACGTTCAATGCGGTGGCGACTGAACTGCGAATATATAGGTCAAGCGTTTCATCGAGAATATATTCCTTCAGCCGCTCTACCGCATCTTCACCAAAGGCAGCAAGCAGAGTCGGCATGCTCTCTGTGATCCAATCACCTAAAGCATCCTTCTCGATCATCATTATATCAAGCAAAAGCTCAAGAGCCCCTTTTGTTTTTATTAGAGGTAGTATGTGAATGGCATGAATCGGCGCCCATGCATCCCCTGGCCCGCCTTGATACCAGTATTTATCATCCTGAAGTATGCGCTTTAAATGAATAATAGCATCTTCCCTTGAGGCTATCTCTTGAGCTAGATCAGGCGGAACATCGAGATTGAGATATATCATCTCATTTATTAAACTCTCTGTATCCATTTCATTATACTTGGACATAGTTATTACTTTAGTTGGGTTTCTGAAGTATTTTTCGCTTATTCTTACCTATATCCTAGTTACTGTAATTTGATCCATAACGGTTACACTATCAGGTATTAATATACCTGAATAATCTCTATTTCTCTGTCCATTCTGTAGATAATCTTGGAAATACTGATCATCTTTTTCGTTCACTAAAATAACAGCAATATCAAATTTCATACCAATATCTTCTTTCTCTCTGCCAATCCAAATCGGAATGCTCCATCTTTCTTGTAGAGGAGTGATTCGCCTAACTTGTGGCCACCATAAGCTTGGATTTGCATTGGGATTTTTTCAACTTTAGGTTGATCTCATCAAGATCAAAAACCTCAGGATCAAAGCTGCCGCCTACCATTCCAGCATGTCCTCGTGTTCCGGATGGTTGGGATTCTGAATTGCGTCCAGAAAATCATAATCCGGGCTCGGTTCGCCGTAATGGGTCTCATCAATAATGAACTCGTGAAGATGGTAGTCGCTCCAACCCATGACCACCTGCAAAATCTTGTGAAACCTGTATAAGGTAGTTGCGCTCGTGACCTGAATCCTTCTCCAGATCGGCAGTTTAATATCCTCCAGTGTTACTTTCATCTGATAAACATCGATATCCTCGGGTTGTTTTATTTTAGCCGTGGGCTTTCCCTCCTGCATAATAGATATTAGCCCACACTCATTAAAACTTTACTCCAAAAGGTGAATAGATACAAGTGGCTTATCCTTTCTCATGGCATAAAGTGCGGATCGTCTTTGATGGTGGCTAAACGTTCGTCTATGGATAGATCGGTATAAAGTTCAAACCATTGCTCTGTGTGTCTCATATATGAGAGATTGAAAAGTCCATTGCCAACATATTCCAGGCGGGTAAACTTTGTTTCAAAAAATGGCGAGATGCAATTTGGAGCGGGACAGCAGTACTTCGCATAGAAGTGATAGTAACTGCGGTACCACTTGGCGTAAATGTCCACGATGTAGCTGAAATTCTTGTTTTCCGGCGGTGGCTTGATGTAATTCGGCTTTAGAAACGACTCTATAAGCTCCTTTGCTTTTGTTTCCACCTCTGCCTTGATATTTTCCGGGACTTTGAGCTTGGGAGGCTTGGGCGGACTATAGACCCAGACTTTTTGTCTTCGTTTCATTGAATATTCAATTTATTGCTCATGGTACAAATACGATGGCTATGACCTCCCGCTATTGTCAAGAAGAAACAACCGTATTTTTATGGTTATCCAATAAAGTCATATTCACTTATTCCCTACACCGGCCATTTTTTAAAAGCTGTTTTCATTTTTTAAGAATTTTTTTCCGTAAAAATTATTCCGGGATAAAGGCTTAGCATACTATACCATCATGAACTATTAATTTATAGATGTCAACTTATTAACGGAAGTTGCCTAAGAACCTGGCCGTCCTTTTCCGCGACAAGATCGGTGTACCCTCTTTCGGATATATTTAAATCGGTTTCAATCAGGTCTTCCTTCTATTTATGAAGCTTACTATAGAGTAACATACTGTTCAGTTGAAAAATTGCAGCAAAACTATTAATACTTTAAAGAATCGCTAAATCATGATGTCATATGGCTTTTCATGTAATGCTGATCCCAACTTTAAGCTGTCCCGCTAATTGCAGTTATTGCTGGAGTTCCGATAAAGGCTCCCCGATAATGAGCATTGAAACCATCAAAGAAGTAGTTGAGTGGCTCAAGGATTTCCGTTCCGATCAAGTTACTTTTACCTTCCACGGCGGTGAGCCGCTGATGGCAGGTGTTGATTTTTACCGTGAGGCGCTTCCATTACTGGCTAAGAACTTACGCCACATAAAACCTGCTTTTGCACTTCAGTCAAATCTCTGGCTAATGACCCCGGATATGGCAAAGGTCCTTGCGGAGTATAATATTCCAATAGGTTCCAGCCTTGATGGCCCAAAGGAACTTACTGACCTCCAGAGGGGAAAAGGATACTTCGATAAAACCATGAGTGGATATAAAATTGCCAGGGAAAATGGTCTTAAGGTCAGCTTTATCTGCACATTCACATCCCATTCTGTAAAACAGAAAGAGGAAATATTTAATTTTTTCCTGGAGAATGGCATAACCCTGAAATTACATCCTGCACTTCCTTCAATTCGTGATGAGACCCCGGAAAAATTTGCACTTTCCCCGGAAGAGTATGGGGAATTGCTGGTTTATCTCCTTGATAAATACCTGGAAAACATGGGCAAGATCGAGATCATGAATATTGATCACCTGTGCAAATGCATGTTCACAAGTCGTGGCACCGTTTGTACCTTCGTTGATTGTATGGGGGATACCTTTGCGGTAGGGCCTGACGGGAGCATATATCCATGTTATCGTTTCATAGGCATGCCTGAATATGTAATGGGTAATGTTTCAGATCATCCCGGAAAGGAAGATCTTGCAAAATCCGATGCCTGGAAGAAAATGTTCCAATTTAAGGATTATGTGGACCGGAATTGCAAAGAATGCAGCAACATCAAATTCTGCAGGGGCGGATGTCCGTACAATGCCATGGCGCCTCATAATGGCCAAATAAAAGGCGTTGACCCGCACTGTATTGCTTATAAGAGGATATTCAAGGAAATAAAGGACAGGTGGGAGAATGAGTTTTTTGGCTCCCCCGATATGCCGATGTTCGGTCTTCCGGGGGAACCAAAAAAGACCGCAAAGAATGGAATAATGCCATTGATGATGAAGCGCATCCAGTCACATGATTCGGGTTAAAGCCAGAATATCAAAAAAGGTGATAATATGGGTGAAGTAGTAAAACTTCAAAAGTCGGGTAAGAACCTGGTAATTGCCATACCGACCGCAATATGTGAAAATTTGGATCTCAAAGATGGGAATGAAGTTGAGATCGAGCAATTTACATGTGGCGGTGACAATGGGTTGCGAATAAGACTAAAAAAATAAATTTTCAGTTCATTTTATTTTTCTGATTATCTCATCAACCATCTTGCTTGACATTGCGCTCCCTCCAAGGTCATAAGTCAGATATTTGCCTTCTGAGATAACTTTTTCCGTTGCCTCAAAAATAGCTTCGGAATTCTTTTTCTCGCCCAAATAATCAAGAAGCCATGCCCCAGCAAGCACTGTAGCCACAGGATTTACCTTGTCAAGTCCTGCATATTTTGGCGCTGAACCGTGAGCAGGCTCAAACATCGCATAATTGTCACCGATATTTGCCGAATAAATGAGCCCGATGCTTCCCACAAGAGCAGAACACTCCTCGCTCAGGATATCCATGAATAGGTTGGTTGAAAGCAGGATTTTCTTGTTGAATATCTGCGGGTTCTTGATGAGCTGCTGGGCTATGTTATCTATATGATATTCTTCAAGCTCGATTCCCGGATAATTCTTTGAGACTTTTTCTGTTTCCTCAAGGAACGTGCCGCAGGTCTGTTTCAGGATATTGCTCTTATGAATTGCCACCACGCTCGTCCAGCCTCTCCTTACGGCTTCCTCGAATGCGTACTTTGCAACATTCCGGCATGCAGGCCGGGTGATCTTTCGAATGGCGATAAAAACATCATCTGTCAACTGGACTTCCTTTCCGATATACAGGCCTTCGGTACCTTCTCTTACGCAGACAAAATCCACATCACCAAGAGGTTTCTGGGTATTTGGAAAAGATTTGATCGGGCGGACGTTTGCATAGAGATTGAACCTCTGGCGGATCGATACGGCTACGCTCCTTGGTGAGCCTGCGCCGCCCGGTGTGGTCGTGGGGCCCTTAAAACCAGCATCTGTAGTCCCAAGAATATCATATGTTTCCTGGGGGATCAGTGAATCACCCCCGTTCTCTTTCCACCATTGCTCTCCGCCTTCGCACATTATGAACTCGACTTTTGTACCGACAGCTTTTGCCACCCTGAGCATACTGTTTACAAGTTCAGGTCCTACGCCGTCGCCTTTTATTACTGCTGCTTTTTTACTCATGATTATCTTTCCTGCCCCTTCATTTATTTGAAATGCTATTAACTTTATCCAGGTACATTTTTAATGTGACCAATGACAGGGTTGTTGAAATTATATCTTTCCAGCTTCCGTTTTCCTGCTGTTTTCCAAGAAGCCATTTGATGGATGGCGCGATATCCTCATCCTTTGTCCCTGCCAGGATCAAAGCCTGGATAACAAGGTTGCTTGTTGCGATATATGCCCAGCCCCCATTTTCTCTTTTTGAAAGCAGCCACCTTGCACGATCGTTGATAAAATCGCGATATTTTTCCTTGTCCTGGATAGACAGTGCCGTAATTATAAGAGAAGTTGTTCCGGGATGTTCCCATTTCTTCCCATAATTGCTGACGAGCCAATTACATCCGTTTTCATTTTTTATGCTGCACTCTCCTAATGCCATGAGAGCATAAGCTGTGTCAATTTCACTGTTGTTCCAGTTATCACCATGCTGCTGTTCCTTTATCCAGCTGATTGTTTCGTGTTGTACCTTCCCGCATTTGCATAGAGCAATGAATGCTCTTGACGTATCAGTAAGAGGAGTTTGCGTTTCCCAGTATCCATCTTTTTTGAGGGATAACAATTTTTCGATCAGAAAGGATGCGGGTTCATTCCATAATGTCAATGCCTGGATGGAGCGGGATATGTCCTTGATAGTTTCGGGTTGTTGTTCTTTTAACCATTCCAGTCCGCGCAAAGCTGCAATGCTTGGATCATTATGAACCATCTTCAAAACTCCACGAACATTGCTATATTCAAAAGTCGGGATAAAGCATTCAATCTGCGTTCATCTGCGTCCATCTGCGGTTCCATTTTTTCAGAATCCATACCTCAACCTATTAATTGATAAAAACAAATAGCCAATTAATGCTATAATATCTATTTATCTTATGCCCACCCGTTTTTCAGTCACTAAACCCCGTATATCAGTCAAAAACTGTCAGCGACCTGAACAATGGTGCTCGATACTCTTGTTTTCAAGTAAAAGGAAATACGGGCTTTCTACGACACTTTTAATGTTTCGCCAGAAGAAACTGAAAACAAATTCATTTTTCGAAGTTGACCATGTGTTCCCTGGCATAGGGCGAAAGGTAATGTTACTCAATGCCCGCCGGATCTATCAGGAGGGAACAGCCATAGAGAGAATCCTCTTGGCCATTGAAGATATCACCGAGCGCAGGCTGGCAGCAGAGCGATGAATGACTATTATATATGTATTAATATATATATATATTTAAATTTATTAAATAGAATACTCGCTATGTTAATATAAGACTTTGTCTATGGTTGATAATAAATGGAAAAATCAGAAACCCTGCGCAAGCAGGCAGAGAGACAGTTGAAAAGTAAGACACTAGACTTGCAGAAGCTATCGGCTGAGGATGTCCAGGGCATGGTTCACGAACTACAGGTGCACCAGATTGAACTGGAAATTCAGAACGAAGAGCTTCGCAGGGCACAAAATGAACTCGAAGAGTCACGCAACAGGTATTCTAATCTGTATGATTTCGCTCCCATTGGTTATTTTACTTTTGATAAGAACGGGCTGATTATAGAAGTAAACCTTACAGGCGCTCATAAATTAGGAGTGGAAAGAAGCTTTTTGATCAAAAAACCGTTCTTGTTTTATATAACTTTTAGCAGCAGGGATGTGTTTTCTCAGCACCTGCGGAAGGTTTTTGGAACCAATACCAGGCAAACTTGCGAAATTAAACTTGTGGATAAGAATAAGAATCAATTCGACGCCCGACTGGAGAGCCTGTTAGTGCAGGATAGCGGGGGCAACTTCAGCCAGTGTCGAACAGCGATAACCGATATCACAGAAATTAAGAAAGCAGAAGACAAACTGCAAAGAGCGCACAATGAATTGGAAACACAGGTAGAGAAGCGCACCTCAGAGTTGGTAGATGCCAACGAAGCGTTACAGGATGAAATTGTCGAGCGAAAGCGTGCTGAAAAAGCCGAGCAGGATGCCAGTATTTATGCCAAGAGCATAGTGGAAACATTACGAGAATCACTTGCAGTTCTGGATGCACAATTGCAAATAGTGACAGTGAATCAGACTTTTTACAATACTTTCAAGGTTACGCCGGAAGAAACCTTGAACAAATTCATCTACGACATCGGTGACCGACAGTGGGATATTCCAAAACTCCAAAAACTGCTTGAAGAAATTCTCCCCGAAAACACTCAGTTCCAGGATTTTGAGGTTGAGCACGAGTTTCAAAACATTGGGCCTAGAACTATGCTACTGAATGTCCGCCGAATCTACCATGGGGGTGGGGGATTGATAATCCTGGCCATTGAGGACATCACAGAGATAAAGAAGCTTGAATTGCAGTTAATGCGTCCCCAGAGGATGGAGAGTATAGGCACACTTGCCGGAGGCTTAGCGCATGACCTCAACAATATGCTTACGCCGATGATGCTATCCCTGCAAACGTTAAAAGAAAAATTAACGGATGAGCAAAGCCAGAAACTGCTTACTATTCTTGAGCAGAACTCCCGGCGCAGTGCTGATTTAATAAAGCAGGTCATGTCATTTGCGCGCGGGATAGAGGGCGAACGAAAACCTCTCCAGGTAATGCATTTTATATCTGAAATTGAGAAAATTGCACAAGAGACATTCCCAAGAGATATTGAACTCAAAAAAGATGCACCGGATGATCTCTGGACAGTATCAGGAGATGCCACGCAACTGCACCAGGTCATAATGAACCTGTGCGTAAATGCACGCGACGCTATGCCCTATGGCGGTATATTGAGTATTATAGCTTCGAATTTTTTTGTTGATAAGAACTATGTGAGAATGCATGCGGATGCAAAAATCGGCTCATATGTTGTCATTACAGTCTCTGATACTGGAACTGGTATTCTTCCTAAAATAATGGATAGGATCTTTGAGCCATTTTTCACCACAAAGGAGCAGGGCAAAGGCACAGGTCTTGGTCTTTCAACAGCTCAAGCGATCGTGAAAGGCCATGGAGGATTTATTAATGTGTATAGCGAAATCGGGAGAGGAACAGCATTCAGGGTATATTTGCCAGCGAATGAAACTGAAATAAGTGAAACAACTGGAATACATGAAGCATGTGAGGAGCAATCTGGATTGCTCACAGGAAATGGGGAATGGATTCTTGTTGCTGAAGATGAAGAATCAATTCAAGATATTACTTCTTCGATATTGGAGGAGAATGAGTATAAATTGCTTAATGCTAAAGATGGTGCAGAAGCAGTAGCATTGTATGCTGAAAATATAGATAAAATCAAACTTGTTCTTGTGGATATGATGATGCCGATAATGGATGGCCAGGCGAGCATCCGGGCGATCCGTAAAATTAACCCTGAGGTCAAAATTATTGCAGTGAGCGGATTAACAGAAAAAGATAGACTTGCGAAAGTCGCAGATCTTACAAACGCTTTTTTGCCAAAGCCTTACACCGCTGAGGAATTGCTCAAAACCATACATGAGGTTTTATGCGCGAAATAGTCACCTCAATTTCCCCTTGCCCCAGCTTAAGTCCGAAGCCTGTAGCAGTCGATTTTGCACAACGTTTATCCTGTGTTTGGATGTATTTCTCCATGTATGCACATAGTTTACAAAGGATTCCTTCAGTGTTTTTAAGTGCGTGGAAATTTCATCCCATTAGATACCTTTAATAACAATCGGAGGAATTATTAGCGACCCACAAGGGGCTGTGGCCTAGTCCGGCATGGCGACGGGCTCCAGCGGAAAACCGGAGAAATCCGGAAGTGATGATGAGCAACGGGTCTACCGAGTGAACCGGACGCGGTAAGCAATGAGGAACCGTTGGAGCACTGAACGTGCTGCTCAAAGATTAAATTGCCAAAAACCTGGCATTTTCGGAGAGACCCGTCGATCGTGAGTTCAAATCTCACCAGCCCCACATTAAAATAAATTGCAGTTTGTATTGTATTAAAAGCGCAGTATACTTCAAAGTGAACATTGATTCTTTTATCTCAAATACGTTCCAGCCTCTTTACTATCCCCTCATAAAACCTGCACCATTCCTCAAAATCACATCCCGAGTTCATTGGCATCCCTGCCCTGAAATCCCTGGTAATATCAAAATATTCCTGTGAAAACCACGGTGCTTTGAAATCAAACTGGTCAAAGTCGCCCCAATCTTCAAGAGTATTCAGGGGCTCTAATCCGCACTTAACTGAGGCTTCGTATAGTTTAGTATGCGGATATGGCGTAAAAAACGATAACAAAATATCCATGTGCTTAAGTTTCCCCATTTTCCCATAAGCAGAAATGATGTTATGGATCTCCTCAAATGTCCTTGTTACTTCTTCTTTTGCATCCACCCCCGGAATTCCCACCATGAATGAGCCGCGAATATCGATATCATATTCTATGCATTTATCAATGCACATTTTTATCTGGCTGGTGCTTGCTCCTTTATTCATAGCATCAAGCGCCTCCTGGAGCCCGCTTTCAAAGCCTATGAATATTTCATGAATACCAGCTTTTCGTAAAAGTCCCCATACCTCATGATCCATTCTCGAAAGCTTCTCCATCCTGCCATTGACGCTCGTGAGGCGAAGCCCCAGATTTTTCTCTATCAGGAGCATGCAAATCTCCTTCACCCGTTTCACATTGATGAAAAAATCACTGTCCCGGATCATGAATGTATCAATATTATATTTTTTTGCTAAGTATTCAAGTTCCGAAACCACTGTTTCTGCGGGAAGCCCTGACCAGCGCCTGCCGCAAAACAGGGGCTCTGAACAGAAATCGCATCCTGCCGCACAGCCCGTACTTGAATAATAATCAATGCATCGATCTGCGAATTTATATCCTTTGACGTGTCGCTCCACATCTATCATATCATATTGTATGGGAAGGAAAGAATCAAGGGCTTTGAATTCCTGTCCTGGATTTTCAATTATTTTCCCACCTTCTTTATAGGAAACACCCCGAATCCCGTAAAAGGATTCTTTTTTCTTAAGTTTTTCCACTGTTTCTTTAAATGGTACCTCTCCCTGCCCCCTGATAACAATATCAATATAAGGATTATTAAGGGTTTGCACCGGCTCTGTTGATGGGTGATATCCTCCCCAGATGACCGGAAGCTGTGGATAAAGTTCCTTGACAGCTTTGCACACATCAATACCGTCACTTATCTGGTAGCAGGTCATGCTGCTGACCGCCAGACATAAGGCGTTTTTGCTGGCATCGATAATATTTCTTTTATAATCATTATCTACTACTGCATTGATTATTTTGACGTCATATTCATCCCGGATCATTCTCCCAAGAGCAAGAAGCGATAGGGGAACATTAATAAGCGGGACCTGCAGGGACGTTGTCATTTTATTGGGGATCGCAACAGGATGTTCCACAGGCATCGGGTTAAATAAAATTATAGTATTCTTTTCCATTTTTATTTTTCCATTTTTACACACTTGCATTTGATACCTTAGTATCACATAAATAATTATTTGAATACCTGAAATTTCAAAGGTAGGAATTTCTCCAGTGGAAATAAAGTGGTAGTGATACTTATCATAATGATGAAATATTATTTACCTCTTTTCCTGGTCTCGGTCAACAATACAAGATTTTAAAAACAAGCGCCTGGAAGCGATGGATTTTATGTATGTATGACGTAAGTTAGAATATGGATGCAGGATTAGCATACGGATTATTTGAATTATTGTTAGTACTGGTAATAATAGTGTTACCGATAGTTATTTCATATTTCATATTTTATCATATTTCTAAAAAAAAGAGCGTCAGCGCAATCGGGTCAATAACAGGGATCATCGTAACTTTAATACTGGGTTACGGAGCCGGGCTTTTCTGGGTCGTACTTGGATTAACCGGTGCATCAGATTTCCCACTTGCTCCAATAGTGATGTCTGTATCAATGATCGCAGGAACAGTACTAATCGGATTTGCGGTCGTTAAACTTTTAGACAAAAATATCCTTGTTTAATAAAAACTATAAGATAGTAATAAGTGTTTATAGCTCATATGAGTAAAAAAAGTCCTGAATATCAGATGTAATAAATCATGGAACTGATAATAGAATTTCGTTCAATCACAAAAAGCTACGGGGATTTCAAAGTACTGGATAATGTGACTCTGGCTATTGAAAAGGGGATCATATTCGGCCTTCTCGGACCAAACGGCGCCGGAAAGTCAACTTTGATCAAAGTCCTGTCCTGCCAATCAAGACCATCGTCAGGTCATGCATTTATTTGCGGTCTTGATGTTGTATCTGATAAGAAAGACGTACTTTCAATTATCGGAGTTGTCCCCCAGGAGAACAGTTTCTACGATGAGCTTACTGTGAGTGAAAATCTCATGTTCTTCGGTTCATTATATCGAATACCTGTTATTGATATCAAGAAAAGGAGCCATAAAATACTTGCATTGCTAAAACTGGATGAAAAAAGAGATGTAAGGGCCTATAACCTGTCGGGAGGAATGAAAACAAGGCTGAATATCGCATGTGCGCTCATTCATAAACCAGAGGTATTGATCCTTGATGAACCAAGTGTGGGGCTTGACCCTGTATCAAGAAAAGCCCTCTGGGAAACCATCAGGGTTGTTAACGATGAAGGAACGACGATCCTTCTTACTACACATTATATGGAAGAAGCGGACTTATTGTGCGATCGGATACTGATAATGAACAGGGGAAAAATAGTTATCGAAGGAAAACAGGATGATTTGAAAAAAAAGGTGGGGGAAAAGGTTATTTTAATAACAAGCTCACCAGGGGATTATGCGGCCATACAAAATAACCTGGGCTCCATCAAAAATATTTCTTCGTGCAACGTAAATGAAAAAGGGCTTAAAATAACTTTTACGGATGAGCAGCCGCTCCAGGCAATTTTTGAGATTTTTGAATCACATGGAGAGACTATCAGGAATATTGAATCAAGCACGCCCAGCCTGGAAGACGTATTTATTCATGCTTCAGGAGAAGAGTGGCATTGAGCATTGTTCCAGTCATAAAGAAAGATTTTTTAGTATATGTCCGCCACAGGAAGACTTTACTTTTGATATTTCTTGCTCCTATTCTTATTATGATATTGATCGGTTCAGTGTTCTCAGGAGCATCCGGCGAAGGCTTAAAAGAAGTAAAACTGGGCGTTGGAGGCGGATCAACATCCGGGAATGACATAATCGAAGAATTAAACAGCAGTAAGATGTTCATAATCGTTAAAGAGAACACTAATGACCCGTCTGTTATCGAAGATGGAGTTATGAAGGGAAAATACAGCGCCGGGATATTCATTCCCGAAAACCAGACGCAATCTATGAAATTATATATTGATAATTCCCGTGTCCAGATAGCGCCTGTAATATCTACGGTTTTCCTTACCACCACTGAAAAAATGTCCTACGAAATCACTCTTGGATTTATCAGCACGCTCTGGGAAAAACTGGGAGAGATGGAATCAGAACTTGCCCCATTAAAAGAAGGAGTCTTTTCTATAAACGGGAATATCAGCAGACTGAACAATGATACACAGAATGTGCTTGTCCAGATGAATGAGATCAATGTAACCAAGATGAATCAATCCATTAATATGATGAAAAACACGCTTGACCAGATGGAGATTGATCTGTCCCGGACTTCCGTGGATATAAATACAACCCGGAATGACATTTTAGAACTTGATAAGAATGTAAGTTCGATCTATAATGACTCAGCGAGCTTGAGAGATGACCTGAAGTTTGTGGTCGATAATATCGATTCCACAGATGCCGCATTATTGTCGATCCAGAGCGATCTTCAGGGAACATATCATTCAACATGTACAATTCCTTCAACACCACAATGCATTTCCATTGCAAACACCGTCCTGCAGATTCAAAATACAAGGGCGCTTTTACTTGAAAAGACCGACCGTATAAGATCACTTTATAATGGCCTTGCAAATGTTGCCCAAAAAGGCTCTGAATTACATGAAAAACTGATACGCACCGACATCAGGTTGCAGAATATGCAATCTTTGATCGGCAATTACATATTTGAGATATCAAATATCCAGGGAAATATCTCAAACATCCAGACTGCAATCATGATCCTGGATCAGGTCAAGAATCAGTCATCCGATGTTTCATTTCAGATGAAAAACCTCTCTACAGAAATGGAAAATAGCACTTCAAACCTGATATCAGAAATTAACAGGACAAAAAACATCCTGGGTGATGTAAGAACAAAGTCACCCGCTGCTATTGCTGCCCCCATCAAATTAGAACGGGAACCGGTATTCAAAAACATGTCTAATCTTGATTTCCTGATGCCTGCGATCGTATCTATCGTCCTGATGTTCATTTCATTCCTGCTTTCATCAATAACGATAGTGCAGGAGAGAACCAAAAAGACACTTTTGAGAACACTTTTGACACCCTTATCACTTGAAGAGTTCATTTTCGCAAAGATCCTGGCACTTATTCTGATAGCCATGCTCCAGGGAATTATCCTCGTGATTGTTGCATACCTGTTCTATGGGATCCTGATCCCGACAGGCCAGCTGGGACTATTGTTCCTTGTGATCCTTGTATATTCAGCGGCTTTCATAGGTATCGGTATGGCAGTTGCAACGTTTGCAGAATCGGAAAACACAGCCATGTTATCATCCCTTGTGTTGAGTATCCCCATGCTCTTCCTTTGCGGTGTTTTTTTCCCGTTTGAGACCATGCCGGCATTGATGGTAAAGATCGGGAGCGCCCTTCCAATAACAATGGGCATCAAGGCTCTTGATTCAGTATTGATATACCAGGAAGGGTTTGGCGCGCTTTCCGGTTATCTTCTGCCGCTTCTTTTATATGGCGTTGCGGGGCTGGGAATGGCGTATATTTTGTTAAGAAAGGAAATTATGGATTAAAGTCGGTAAATCCAGTTTTTTACGGATAAGGAAGTTTGAATACATTCCTCTATCTTAAGGCTGAATTCTATCTCGAAAATTTTATAGTCTTAGCTTTTTTCTTGTATGTCAAAATAACAGCCAACTGCGCTTGGCTTTAGAGGTAGTCCCTGCATGTAGAAATTTAGATTGTGATGGATATATATAGTAGTAATGCACAGTTTTTAGTTTATTCAAGAATGTAATTGCTTGATAAAAGATTCCAGGAAAATATTTATAACGTTGTGGGATAAAAACGATCACGGAAAACACAATCAAAACTTATCGGGTTAAAAAAAGAAATCTTTAGGAATCACATCAAGAATTTAGGATCTTGAAAAATATCTATAGGGGTGATAAATTTGAAACAAAAATTAGCAATATTAGCACTGTTGATTGTGATAATAGCGATGACTGGATTTGCGGGAGCAAGCCCCAATTACGTGGGTACAATATGTCATTCGACAGGATCTGCTTCAAATCCTTATGTAATTATTGATTTTTACAGTCAACAAGGTTTTGATAGTGCATGGGAGAACGGCCATGGCAATGGTCAGGGAGCACATTCTGGTGATTTCATATCTAATACTGAAGGGCAGTGTGCCCCGCCTGAGCAAATACCGGAATTCCCCACAATCGCCCTGCCAGCAGGAGCAGCAATCGGTTTGATGTTCCTCTTCAGCAGGAAGAATAAGAAAAATAAAGAGGAGTGAAACATACGCAATTAAAAGAAGTGAAATATAATAGATTTCATTGATTTTCCTTTTTTTCTTTTTTTCTTTTTTTAATATCAAGAATATTTACCAGTAATTTTTGAATTATTTCAGAAAATAATTAAAGTTTTGCAAAATTATAAATAAATCTCGTATAATCTTATCCTCCATATGGCATGGTTCGAAGTAGATATCTTCAAGAAATGTGTTGAGGTTGACCTGCATAATTATTCAACAAGGACTGCGCTCATGACAGCCCGTGAAAAGATCAAAGAGGCTTATGAACATGGGTTCAGGCATATGAGATTAATTCACGGGGCAACAAATATTACGAATAAGAATGAAGGCGGGAGCATCAAGTTCGCATTGCGCACTATGTTAAAAAGCGGGGAACTTGACAAATGGATCGATAAAAATGGCTCCAGGGTCCGTGATGAATCCTTGATACTTGAAATCAGGAAGAATTCAGTGGCGGTGGAGCGGGAGTGGAAAGAGATGCCTCTGGAGGATTATTAGACCGAATTGTGGCCAGACAAAAACTTTTAATAACTTTGACTTCAATGTATTATTGGAGTGAGTTATATGGTGGATTCTAGAATACAAAATAGTTTATACAATCTGGCAGACCAATTTATTGCATTTATACCAACATTGGTAGCAGTAATTGTTCTAATAATTCTCGGATGGATTTTGGGAACATTTATTGGAAAAATCGGGGCTAAGATCTTAGACAAGATAGGACTTGACAATCTTATTGATAAAACATCTTTAGGAGGAATAATAAGAAAAGCAGGAATGAACACTGTAGGATTCTTCGAATCAACAATCAAGCTATTTATTTATATAATTTTTGCTGCTATCATCCTGGATATACTAAAAATACAGATTATAACAGATTTTGTCACCCAGGTTATTTCATATATACCTCTTATAGTAACGGCTTTGATAGTATTGATCATTGGTCTGATAATTGTTGATTTTCTCGCAGATATTATCCGCAAAACACTTGTTGCTATGGGTGTAGATGATAAGATTATGAAGAGCTCTATGGGAGAACCCCTGAAAGCAAGCGGCGCATCTGTCTCAGGTATCCTTTCTGGCTTAATAAAATTGTTCGGCTATCTGATATTTATATTGGCTGCCGTAGAGATATTGCGTTTTAAATTCCTAACTGAATTCCTGATAAATGTATTAAATTATATTCCTAATCTGTTCACAGGAGTCCTGATATTGATAATCGGATTTTTATCCATCGACATTATTATGGATTATATGCAGGCAACAATGAAAGGAATGAATGTCGAAGGCTCGGAAATGTTCGTTCCTTTGATGAGGGGATTTTTGTTCCTGGTATTGATAGTATTAGCATTTGACACCATGTTGATCAAAACCAATATTTTCTATATATTCCTCGGACCTATTGCGTGGGGTGTCGCCATAGTCGTGGCATTCAAGTATGGGGTAAAAGATGCTTTAGTAGCATATGCAAAGGAAAAAAAATGAATTTTTTTCCTTTTTCCTAATATTTATTTTTAAGGACAGCAGTCAGTTGAAAATATTTTTAAATTCATTAAAAATCCCGCCTTGGTGGGAACTATTGCTTGAAGAATCAAGAAAGGGATAATCTCTTTATATCGCAAATCCAATAAGCAACATATGCATTTTGACAAATATTGCGCCGAAATTGATAACCTCAGCACCGACGACGCAACAAAAAATGCTATGCATGAATCCTTCACCAGAAGGATGGAATTATTCGGCAACGACCTGCTTTTTTTCAGGGAGCCTTTTACACCGGTATCATTGACCGGAACCCGATGCTCTTTGAAATGCAAGCATTGTGATTCACATTATCTTGCACATATGCTTGATGGCTCAAATGGCAAACTTCGATCGTGCGTACATCGCCTGGCTGGCATGGGCGCTAATGGAATATTATTAAGCGGCGGAAGTTTGCCTGACGGAAGCGTTCCCACATACTTGCAGGCTGATGAGATCGCACAAATAAAAAAGGATACACATCTTAAGATCAGCGCCCACACCGGGATCGTTAACAGGGGACAGGCAGAACTGCTTTCAAAATATCTTGACATGGCGCTTGTTGATGTTATCGGGGATGATGAGACCATACATGATATCCTCGGCCTTTCCGCGACGGTACAGGATTATGAAAATACATTATCGCACCTGTCTTCCTTCGGGATAAGGATTGCGCCGCATATCATTGTGGGACTCCATAACGGTGAATTAAAAGGGGAAATAAGAGCACTTGAGATCGCCAGGAAATTTGATCCAAATGTGGTAGTGATAGTTGTATTCATACCCACAAAAGGGACAGCATCGCAAGATGCAGCGCCTCCTGGAATTGAGGATGTGGTAAAGGTAATAACAAAAGCACGGGAAATGTTTGATGTGCCCCTGTCATTGAGCTGCGTGCGCCCTGGGGGGCGATACCGTTCAATGCTTGATAAGTACGCGGTACTGGGCGGAATTGACAGGACGGCTGTTCCATCAAGAAGCGCCTATAAGACCGGGCAGGATATAGGTTTGAACATCATTGAGATACCAAAAATGTGCTGTTCTTATGGAGTTTAGATGAAAAAAATTGCAGGGCATGATGAAGTAGATATTTATGCACCCGATAATTCAAAATTTTCCTTCATGAAAAGCCCTTACGCAGCCCATAAGACAAACAGTGCGGTTGATATTTATTATGGATGTTTCGGGGGAGAGGCTCTTTCTCCGGTTGATGGAAAGGTAATCGATATCCGGAGTTTTGATACGCCTACCCCTTTTAAAGACAGGGATTCCAAAGAATATCTTATAGCGATACGACAGGGAAAATATGTTGTTAAAATAATCCATATAGAACCAGACATTTCAATCGGCGAGGAAATATCAATTGGCGAACGCATAGGGACATTTATCAAGAATGGATATTTTATTTTCTGGAATGATCCTGTAATGCATGTCGAGGTCAGGGATGCCTGTAATTATTTGCGGGCATCGAATGATCATGAACTTTCGCCAAATATTGAATGGAGAAGCCTTCCTGATGGAAAAACAGTGGAATTTGAGTGTGTTGTTGAAGAGGTAAATGAGAATTATTCTCTCCTTTATGCCCCATTCCAGACCTGTGGGATGATCGGAGGATTCGCAATTGATGGGGGGTTTATTGATGGCTATATAAGCTCAAATGGGGAAGACCATTTTTTTGGTGTGGTCAAACCAGAAGGATTTTTCCGCCCGGAAGTTTCTCTTCTTCAAATAACAAAAGAAAATAAATCGGTAAAATGTTCCGGAATTGCCTTTTGTTTATCTTTCAATGAGCCCAGAATAAAGTTGATCCCGGAAAAATATGGTGATAAACCGTTATCTAAGGGCGACAAAATCAAGATCGTACTCGATATTTATTAATTACTTTATTCACATGAAGCGCAGGATCCTTGATTTTCTTTTCGAAGCCTCACTCTCAATACATCTGCTGCACTGCTTATATCGGTTTCATAAAGATCCCTGATTATTGAATCATATAAAATAGAGTAGGTTTGAAGAAGGTCTTTTTCTGCTTTATCTTTTAAATCCGTATTTTCAGGTGCCAGGATTATATGAAAATCATCCTGGTGTGTTATTACAAACTTCCTGAGGTCTTCAACTTTTTTCATTTCCGGTAATAACCCGAGCACCCTGAGAATGGGCGCTCCTCTTTTTTTCCGCTGCCTCGGACCATCGTGAATATATAATCCAAAGAGTCCACTGTCTGTTTTTATTATTGCAGTAAGGTAAGTGCCCCTGCGCCGCTGCATACTTCCACCTGTTCGCTAAGCACACAATAACCACTATCTGATAATTGTTGTTTTGCGAATTGCAGGATAGATATTTCGTATTCTTTTTCAGGGACACCCCAGTAATCGTTCATGACAACAAGCTGGTACGGATGGATATTTATAATTATCTTCAAGGTGAAAGATGTAATGATCAATATTATTTCCAGAAGATTTTTCTTTATTGTAACTAAAAGGGAGTTGAATTTTATGGAAACCCAAGTTAAATCAATACCCAACCTCTCACAAAAAGAGTTTGACAGAGTGCTGAAAATTGTAACGACTACGATTGTTGAGGTAATTGTAAAAAACGAGAACAGTATACTGCTTGGAAAGCGCAATACTGAGCCTTTTCGCGGAATGTGGCATCTGACTGGCGGATTTGTGCACTACAACGAGAAAATATCAGATGCAGTAAAAAGGGTTGCAAAACGTGAAACCGGTGCTGATGTTGAGGTCGTGAAATTGCTTGGCGTCTATGAATACATAAATGACGATCCACGAGGGCATATGATCGCACTTGCGCATATTGTTAAGATCGTAGGCGGGACTATTGCCCCAAATCCGGATAATACTGAACTGAAGCATTTTAAAAGTGCGCCTGAAGATATGATCCCACATCATAAGAAGGTTTTTAACGATGCGATGAAAAATTAACCCTTAATATTCCCTTGGTTTTGGCTGGAAAATCTTGATATTTACAGGTTTATAATCAATTTGCGCGCCCTCTGGCGCGAATGTAACAAGCGTGTGTTTCAGCCAATTGGCATCATCCCTTATCGGATAATCCAGGCGAAAATGAGAACCGCGGCTTTCCTTGCGGGCTTTCGCTCCCAGACATATGGCCTCGGCAACATCCAGCATTCCCTCAAGCTCGATCACGTTTACAAGTTCCTGGTTAAAAATAGTGCCTTTATTCCGGACATACACATTCTTGTAACGCATTTTGAGTTCCCTGATCTTATCAAGTGCGATTGTCAAATCCAACTCTATCCGGAATATTCCTGATTTTTCATCAAGGATGGTTTTGAGTTCATCCCGTATCCTGAAGAATTCCTCACCAACTTTATGCTCTAATAACCCTGATATTTTTTTCTTTTCATCCTCTGTTGCCCTGTCGATCATTTCTTTTTCCCCAGCACCATTCGAATTTACGTATTTTTCCGCATTTTCTCCTGCGATCCTGCCGAAAACAAGAGTCTCAAGAAGCGAATTCCCTCCAAGCCTGTTCGCTCCATGTACACTGATGCAGGAACATTCCCCGCACACATAGAATCCGGATATCGATGTTTCACAGTCCTTATTTGAGGCAATGCCTCCCATAGAATAATGCTGCCCCGGCCTGATCGGGATTGGTTTTTTGACAGGATCGATATTAGCAAAATCAATCGCTATCTGCCTGATCCCTGGCAGGCGCTCATTTATCTTTTCTTCCCCAAGATGTGTGAGGTCAAGATGCACATATCCACCCTCAAATCCCCGGCCTTCGTTAATCTCTGTTTGAATTGCGCGCGCAACGATATCTCTTGGCGCAAGGTCGAGCTGATGCGGTGAATACCGCTTCATGAACCGCTCCCCTCCCCTGTTCACAAGAAACCCCCCTTCGCCACGCGCTCCTTCTGTAATAAGGATATTGGTGCCGAAAAGGGTAGTAGGATGGAACTGCACAAATTCCATATCTTCAAGCGGCGCTCCTGCCCGATATGCTACGGCGCAGCCAAATCCTGTGTTAATTACTGAATTTGTGGAATGTTTATATATTCTCCCGTAACCTCCTGTTGCAAAGATCACAGCCTTTGCCTTAAAACCCTCAACCATCCCATCTGGAATATTATATCCTGTGACCCCGCAACACCTCCCTTTATCAACCACAAGGCGGGTTATGAGCCATTCATCATAGAACTTGATGCCTTTCTTTAGCGCCTGTTCATACATGGTATGCAGCAAGTGATGGCCTGTCCTGTCTTCTGCATACACAGTCCTTGGAAATCCTGCGCCTCCGAAGGGACGCTGGGCGATCCTGCCGCCATCTGTTCTTGAAAAAAGCGTTCCCCAGTGTTCCATCTCAATGACGCGCCCCGGTGCATCCCTGCAAAGTACCTCTACAGCATCCTGGTCAGCAAGATAATCACTGCCTTTAATAGTGTCAAAGACATGGTCTTCCCATCTGTCATTAGTTGCAAGCACAGCGTTTATTCCACCCTGTGCAGCAATTGAATGTGAACGCAGGGGATGGACTTTTGATATAACGGCTACATCAGCTGATTTTACAGATAATGCAGCACGTAATCCGGAAAGTCCTCCCCCAACTATGATAATATCGTGCTGGAACATAATTATATTATACAAAGGTATGCGGGAAGAAATAAATGTTGTTTTACTCCTTTTTCCTGGCTTTTATCTCCGTATACCCTATCTCATCATCAGAACTTAAAACAATATTATTCGACCCGCAATTCCCGCATATGCTTGAGCTGATTAAGCCTCTTCCATTCCCCAGAACATCGAGCTCAATATAAAAATTCTCAACTCCATATTGTAATTTCATGATTTTATGAAGCTCTTCTTCATCTTCTTTATTTTCAGGGCATCTTGAAACTTCAAAATATCTTTCCTTTATGTTAGTCCTGTTTTCACAATCCGGACATGTCAAATCTTTTTTTGATATATCAATTTTTAATTTTTTTAACTCTTCAAGAGAGATTTCCCTGACATCAATGGTTCTTGAGTAAATCATTTCTTCAACTTTCTGCGCTGCCACAAAAGCTTTTCTTGCATCATCATTGCGTTGTTCAAGAAGACATGCCTCACCGCAAATACGAAGTATTTCTTTTGTTGGAGTTTTATTTGCCAGTTTGTAAGCATCAAGGCCGGATGTTACCTGTCCAATGTTGAAACAAACGTTACCGCAGATAACCAGTTCATCTTCAGGCGGGGTCTTATTAGCTAACTTGTATGCCTCCAGGCCATCTGCAAGCAAGCCGTCTTTGAAACATATGTTGCCGCAAATAATAAGCTCCTCTTCAGGTGGTTTTTCTTTAATGATCTTATAGGCTTCAAGAGCAGATGCGATCTTTCCTTTGCGCAGGCATTCTTTTGCGATAACAGCGATCTTCTCCTTTGGAAGAGGTATTCCGATTATTCTTGAAGCATCCACCGCAGAATAAATTTTTTCTTTCTCCAGATATTTATCAACATATCCTGAAAGTACATCCTTGGAAAGCTCTATACCTGCTGCTTTTGCCCCATCGATTGCTTTTTGCACCCACCCGTTCTCAAGATATTTCCTGATATATCCATCAAGTTCTTCTTTTGAAAGCGGCGTGCCTGTAACTCTGGAGGTATCTATTGCTTCTTCCATCCTTCCTGCATCAAGGCATTTTTTTATGTAAGCTGCAACTTTCTCATCAGTCATTTTCTTTTTCCAGGTATTTTTTTGAACATTCAAACAATCTGGCACTAACATGGATATAGCTTACGGGTGGGGTATTTAATGGTTGTTTTATTGAATTCGAAGATGCAGGAATATTTTTTTTAAAAGAATTGATCGACCTTTTCCACTGCCCGTACTATAAGTTTTACACTGTTTTCAAGATCATTCATGTTCAATACGTTTACAGGGGTATGGATATATCTTGATGGTATGCTGATCACGCCTGTTGGTATCCCTTCCCTGGTAAGGTGTATGATAGAAGCATCGGTTTGTCCCCCTGAACCCACCTTTAACTGATATGGAATATTCACGGCTGCATTTTTTAACCACTTCAATACAGGTTCGGATACGATTATTCCGCGTCCTTCGGCATCACTTACTGTGATAACAGGCCCTTTACCGATTTCAAGAGCTGAATCTTTTTTCTCGATCCCGGGATGATCTCCGGTGAATGTGACTTCTGACACAAGCGCAACATCGGGGTCAAGCCCAAAAGCAGAAGTACGGCCGCCCTTGAGGCCGACTTCTTCCTGTACTGTAAAAACAGCATGTATGGTGGCCTTTGTATCCTTTATCCGCTTCATTGCCTCGATCAGTACAACGCAGCCTCCACGGTCATCAAGAGCCTTACCTGTGACAAAGTCATTACAGAGTGACTTGAATTCCATATCTGATGTGATGGGTGTTCCGGGGAATACACCGGATTTTTCAGCATTTTCTTTACTTGTTGCCCCTATATCTATGAACATATCTTCGGCTTTAACCGGTTTTTTGGTTTCTTCCTTTTTCATAGCATGTGGGGGCTTTGAACCTATGACGCCATAAATAGGACCATTCACTGTATGCAGTATCATTCTCTGGTTAAGAAGGGTCTGGTCAAACCAGCCGCCAGTTGTTGTAAAATAGATAAAGCCTTTTTCATCGACATATTTTACCATAAGCCCGATCTCATCCATATGGGCGGCAAGCATCAATTCGGGAGATCCGCCGTTTTTTGTGGCCAGAAGATTTCCCATTTTATCGGTCCTGATCTTATCCACAAAAGGCCATATCTCATCCTCGATGATTTTCCGGATATTATTTTCATATCCCGAAACCCCGTGAGCGTTCGATAACCGTTCCAGAAGATTTTTTATGTCACCCATAATTGTCACTTATGATTCTCTGGTGTGGGTATCAAACTATTGTTTCCGGAAGAACCATGGAAAATCATAAATATTGGTTTCACAATTAAACGTTGGGGATGGTTCCATAACTCTCAAACCTTTCCAGATCACTGGAAAAGATATTAAATCAAAGATCAACACCTGGTTTAGCATTACAAGAAATCAATATATATCAGTTGCCTTTATTTTATTTTTTGCCTTCCTTGTGCGGATGTATCTATCTAAGTTAGAAGGATTTGAATTTGATATTTCACTGTTCAGGACATGGAGTCGTGGAATTCACTTTACAGGAATTTCTGATTTCTATCATGGTGTAAAGTCCGATTATCCCCCATTATACATCTATATTCTATGGGCAGTAGGAGCATTTTATGAATTATTCATATCTTCATCCTTTGATATCCAATCCCCTGTTTTTACAATTTTACTAAAAACTCCTGCTATAATAGCTGATATTGCAACTGCTTTATTGATATTTTTGATCGTAAGGAAATATGGAAGTTTCAGGCTGGCAATCCTATGCATGACAGTTTATGCATTCAATCCTGCTATCATCTACAACTCTGCAATATGGGGGCAGGTGGATTCAGTTTACACGCTGTTTTTAATGTTTGCTCTTATGGAATTTGTCTCAGGAAAGCCGATGATTGCAGGAACTTCTCTTGCACTGGGGATCTTGACCAAACCCCAGAGTCTTGTACTTGTTCCTCTTTTTGCCCTGATAATGCTGAAAAAACATTCACTACTTACATTTGTAAAAGTATCAATTGCATCATTTACTGTATTTGTGCTCGTAGCATTGCCTTTCTATCTGCATACGTCGATTTTTGAATTGTTCAGGCTATATTTTTCATCATATACCCAATATCCGTTTAATTCTTTAAATGCTTTGAATATATGGGCTTTCGGAGGTCTGTTCCAGCCTGATAATAAGATGTTCCTGTTTTTGACATATCGATTATGGGGATATCTCTTATTCAGCTTGCTTTTTATTTATGTGGCGTATATTATCACGGAACGAAAAGACGACAGATCGATATATATTGCCTCAGCAATATTATTTTTCGGGTTTTTTATGTTATTTACCCGGATACATGAAAGGTATCTCTTTTCTCTTTTTGCTCCGCTTGCAGTTGCAATGGCCCTTGACAGGCGTCTTTCTTATGTGTATTTATCAGCAACAATAACTTTTTTGTTCAACCTGCACTTTGTTCTGGAGGAATCAAAAACAGGTATTGCATTTGCGAATCGTCAATTCTTAATACCTCTAATAGCCGGGATTAACCTAATCCTCTTTATATATACAATTTATTGTTTTTCATCAGATTTAAATAGTTTAAAAGTAGATATTAAACACTCTATTAAACACTCAGGAATTAAAAAACATCATGAATAACGAAGAAGTCAGGGCGCTTCGTAAAGCATTTGATTCAGTTAAAGAAAGGCAGGCTTTTAACCAGTCGAAAGGCTTTGCAGAAAGAACAAAGAGACTTATTTCATCACGAGAACTTTGTGTGGGAAATGAAGTGCTTCTTGAACAGGCTATCGCAAAGCTGCAAAAAAACGGAATAAAGGTCTGTCTTGCCAGGGAAAAGCAGGAAGCGCTTGAAATAATATTCAATGAGATAGGGAAGGAAAAATTCATCGTAAAATCAAAATCCAATGTGACCAAGGAACTGGAATTAACAAAATTTCTTGAAAAAAACGGGGCAACTGTTGTGGAAACAGATATTGGGGACAGGATTTTACAGATATTGAATGCAAAACCTTCACACCCCACGGGTCCTGTGACCCACCTTTCAGCAAAACAAATTGCAAAAGGCATCTCAAAATATTATGATGTACCAGTTACTGAGACACCTGAAGATATCGTGAAAATAGTAAAAGAGGATATCGTCTCAAGCCTTGATAAGGCAAAAATCGGAATTACGGGAGCCAATGCCATCGCTGCTGAGGAAGGCTCTATTATCATGACACATAATGAAGGAAATATCCATGAGGTCATGAGAAAACAAAAACATATCGTAGTAACCTCGATTGATAAGATATATCCTGATATTGAATCTGCTATAAATATGATACGGATACTATGCTATAATGCTACAGGTGCGATAATCCCTTCATTTGTTGATATAATAACCAGTGTAAGCAAAACAGCAGATGTGGAAAAAAAATTCATTACAGGTGTCCATAATCCATCTGAAATCGTTCTTGTGCTGGTCGATAATAGGAGGAGCGACCTTGCAAAAAAAGGATTTAAAGAACTTCTTAAATGCATAGGATGCGGGAATTGTTTGCTGCATTGCCCCATGTATAATACCATTGGGAATGAATATGCAATAGATAGCTACCTCGGAGGGAAGGGATTAGCTTATTATTCGGTATATACCAATGAATCGAATGAGAAACTGGAGTTATGCCTTGGCTGCGGGAAATGTATGGAAAATTGCCCTCTTGAACTTGATATTCCTGATCTGATCAAGAATCTTAGAAGTACTGGTATATCTTCAGAGGTTTATTATTTCCTGAAATCTCATTTCATCTGGGTATATTACCAGGCTCTCTTGAGGGTGGGTAAGAGCGGATAATTTATCTTCATTTTATCATCAGGAATCAGACCGCAGCAAGTGCCGTAATAATTTATCTTATAATTACTTTCCTTAGCAAACCTTATTGTTTCAAAAGTCGGCGCTGCAATTCCTGACACGCCGCAAAGAAGTGCAATCTTTTCAATATCAGCCCTGTCTTTTCCGCTTGAATGGGCGCATCCTAATACGACTGGAATATCAGGGAACATAGCGATTGCTTTTTTTATGATTTTTTCAAAATCTAATGGATCCGGCTTAATATGCTCCATTGGCGTCCCGACTACTGGCATCAATCCGGTTATGATTACCGTTGTAGCCACTTTCGAACGGATCATTTCAAGGGCGCGGTATTCTCCGCCCAATTTTCCGAAATGGATGCCAACGCAAACATGGGGAAAGATGAGCAGTCCTGAATCCGAAATGGCGTGAAGGCTGTCCATATATTCTTTTTCGGACACATGAAGGCCATAAACTGCCAGCACTGAAGTCATATCACCCATTACATCAAATCCGATACCATCAAGGCCGGAGTCTTTTAATGACCCTGCTTCTTCCCCAGATATGAAACCTGTATGCGCGATAAGAATAAGGTCAGTTGTTTCCTTTAGTTTTTTTATTGCGGGTATTAAACTTTTAATTGGCACGCGCCCCTGCTTATCACAGCCTCCTGTCAGAAGTATTCCTTTTGCGCCTGACCTGTAAAGCGTCAGGGCCTTCTTTTCAAGCTCCTCATTTGTGGTTGCATGGATCAGGCGCTGTAATAATTTGCCACTGCAATGCTGGCACATAAGGGAACATGAATTTCCTGTGACTGATATAGAAGGGAAAGTGTCAGACGTGATGAAGAAATTGATTTTTTTATCAGAATGATTTTTTTCCTGCATGCAGTTTATCCTTATATTTATATGCATATATTACAACTCCTGCGAAAGTTTGAGGGTCACAAGGAGATTTTGGAGATGTTTATCCATTTTATTCATGACCAGGATTAAAAACCAAAATGAGGAAAGGTTCTAGATCAACAATGATATTTGCAATAAGAAATGTTGGGAAGTGGATATACCGGAATAACAACAAACCGAAAAACAGTGCAGGGCCAAAATGAAATGGTGTAAAGGCCATAACTGATATTATTGAATTTGGTCTGGCATCTATTTTCCTATCATCAGAAGCGCCGAGGGGGGGAATTGAACTCCCGAGGGGCGTAAGCCCCACAAGCTTTCCAGGCTTGCGCCTTAGCCGCTAGACTACCTCGGCATGTGAAAAAAATATCAAATAGCGGTATCGATACTTCTTGCCCTTAATAGATATTTGAAGTATAAAAACCTGTTCAGGAATTTATTGCTTTGTTTTAATAAACCATTTCTTATGCTTTTGCTTTCCATCCTTTTGGATATGTGCCCGCTTCCAGAAGAACCCTGTCCGTACTTACAACGATCCCGGTCGCAGCTTTTAAGATATCCATTGTCTTCATCTTTGCATTACCCAGGGATACTACCTCACCCTTTAACGTAAAAACAGCAACTACATCGCCTTTTTCAATTCCAGTCTCAACCGAAAGCACACCAGGCGCGGCAAGACCTGCGCCGTGACACACCGCATCCACAGCGTTATCGCGTATAACTATCTTCGGAAGATGCGAAACCCCGAATTCCATGGGGCGGATAACTTTTCGCAATACGCTTTCATTCCCGTTTTCCTTCCATTCAATATAAGCATCCTGCAGGTCCTGGAGAGTGATCATTGTTTCATCTTCCCGAAAAGGACCTGATTTTGTGCGCCGCAATTCCTGCATGTGCGCGCCTGTTCCCATTGACATTCCCATATCGTGGCATAATTTACGAATGTAGGTTCCTGCCTCACAACCCACCTTAATAAGTACATTATTATCCTCTATTTCAAGAAGCTCATTATAATAAATAGTTCTAATTCTTGTTTCTCGTCTTACAGCAGATTTAATTGAAGGCTTCTGGTAAATATTACCTGTGAACTCGGACATAACTTTTCTTATAACGCTTTCCGGCATTACCGTATGCAGTTTCATCAGGCAGACATATTCTTTCCCTGCCGTAAGAAGACCATCAACGGCTTTTGTCGCGTCCTCAAGCATGACAGGAAGAAGCCCGGTCACATTGGGGTCAAGCGTACCACTATGTCCTGCTTTGTTCAAACAAAGGATTTTTTTTACCCATGAAGTCACTTCATGGCTTGTTGGCCCGGCCGGCTTGTCAAGATTGATCGCCCCTTTTTTAATATACTCTTCAATTGTGCGGTCCTGCGGTTTCTTACCATACTTATCGTCGGTCGTATCCTCGGATTTTATCAATGTTTCTCTTTTTATTTCAGATGGTAGTATCATATTATATCAGGAAACCAGCCGCTTTTTCTACAATTTCACTTATCTCCTGTGCGCTCCATTTACTTGAATCTATTACTATATCATAAACTGACAGGTCTTTAATATCCAGGTCATAATATTTCAAATAACGCTCCCTTTCACACTCTTCCCTTTCAGAAGTCTCTTCCATTGCTTTTGCTACTGATTTACATTCTCTCTTAGCAATACGCCGGGCTCGTACTTCAAGAGATGCTTTTAGCCATACCTTAAGATCGGCATCTACAAGAAAGCCGGAAAGCCTTCCTTCTATCACAATATTATCTTTTTCATTTGCGATCTTTTTTTGCATCGCATCGATCTCATGGTCAATTTTTTCATTGCATTTAGCAATTTGTCCGAACTCATCAAGTGACATGCATCGATCCTGCGCGCATTTGCGGAATATATCTCCCATAGAGACCAGTTCCAGGCCAAGCTTAACTGAAATTATCTTTGAGAGAGTGCTCTTACCGCTTCCGGGAGGGCCACTGATCGTGATTATCAATTACGCTACACCTGTAGTATCCACTGATGTTCCACCTATATTCAATGCCTTCCTGGTCATCTGGCTGACAGGTATTGAACACATGAAATACCAGAATAGCCAGTATTGGAATGCCCAGAAAACAGTTGCATCTAATTTCTGTTTTCCCCAGAAAGGAAATATCATGGTAGCATCAGGGTTCTGGCTGATAAGAAGATACACCCAGTAGAAAAGCGGGATTGAGATAATACTTATATAAAGCATGGGTTTGAACTGCTGTTTGAACATTTCCATCTGGTCGCCCATCATTTCAGCGTATTGCCCTTCTAATTTCTTTATTTTCGCAGCATTGTTGGATAATTGAGCCTCACGCATTTCCTTCTGGATTGTTTTCGATTTCTCCTGGACGCGTTTCATCAATCCCCAGTCCATTGTATATTTCTGGATAAGGGATGCGTAAAGACCAGTAAAAGCCGCCAGCACGAAAATTATCATATGTATTGGAAGCCATCCCAATAATGGTTTCAAAATGATATCCATCAGGTGGCCGATTATGCCCCTCATTTCGGGAAACATAATAATGCCAAACATTAAAAAAATACCCAGAACCATTGCAAGCTTATTTAGCGTCTTTTTTATCATATTCCTCCAATACTTTTTTTATTTCCTCAAAAATCTGTGATATTTCTTTGCTTCCATCAATTGTCCGAAGTATTTTTTTCTTATCGTAATAATCTATCAATGGCTGCGTTTGTTTTTTATATACATTTAACCTGTTCCTTATGGCTTCAGGTTTATCATCGTCACGCTGGTATAATTTCCCTTTGCATGCATTGCATATGTCTTCTTTTTCAGGACTATTGAATAAAACATGGAAACTTGCCCCGCATTTGCACATTCTTCGCCCCGACAGGCGCTTTATGAGTTCGTTGTCATCCACCGAGATATTAAGGACAGCATCAATCTTCTTACCCGATTCTGTCAATATCATCTGCAAAGCATCAGCCTGCGGGATCGTCCTGGGATAGCCATCTAACATAAATCCTTCATCGCAATCTTTTTTTGACAATCTGTCCTTGATAAGGGTTATCAAAAGTTCATCCGGCACAAGCTCGCCCCTTGACATATATGATTTTGCCTTTATTCCAAGACCTGTATTATTATTAATATTTTCACGCAGGATATCCCCTGTAGAAATATGGGGAAGTGAATAGTATTTCTGTATTTTTTTGGCCTGTGTGCCCTTTCCTGCTCCGGGCGGCCCAAGTAAAATAATATTCATCTTGATCGAATCCGTAATGGTCAGGTGTATCTAATAAAGCTTTTCAAAATAAACGCCAAAAAAATTTATTCAAGCAAATTCTTGCCTTTTGCAAAACCCAGAACTGATGCGGATAGTATGATCAAGACGATCAGACCAACTGATATGTATATCGTGGTCATGCGGTCAATATTTTTTAGTAATACCATATATAACACATCTGATATCCATATGCCTATTATTAAGCCCATGAATCCAAAAACAATCGCATATACAGTATTTTTGAGGAAATCGGATAAATTCATAATCTCATTGTGTATGGCATTTAGTCAATATTAATTTATCGTAAGTATCAAAAAATTAATACTAAGAACCGCCATTTTGAATCCGTATGACACCGCAAATTCTGGAATCTTATCAAAATCATATCACAGAAAGGCAAAAACAGGGAATTCCCCCACTTCCAATGAATGCCGAACAGGTTAAAGCGCTCTCAGTCCTTGTTTTTGATCCTCCGGAAGGCCAGGAAGATTTTATCCTGGAACTCCTGAAAAATTACATTCCACCCGGTGTTGACTCTGCTGCTCTTGAAAAATCAAAAATATTGCGAAAAATTGCCCTGGGCGAGAAAAGATCAAAACTGCTCACGCCGCGCGGGGCAGTCTCCCTTTTAGGAATGATGAAAGGCGGGTATAATATTGAGACGCTCATTGAATTGCTGGGTGATAAGGAACTTGCGGACGAAGCGGTTTTTGCCCTTTCAAATACGATCCTTATTTTCGGTTTCTTTGACCGGATAAAACAGCTTTCAGTTACAAACCCCAGCGCAAAAAAAGTTCTTGAAAGCTGGGCAAAAGCACAATGGTTTACAGGAGGACATAAAATCCCCGAAACACAAAAAGTGACCGTATTTAAAGTCCAGGGAGAAGTAAATACCGATGATTTTTCCCCGGCATCACGCGCCGGAACCCGCGCCGATATCCCGCTCCATGCCCTCTCCATGCTCGAAATCCGTTATCCAGGCGCACTTCCTGAGATAAGGGAGCTTAAAAAGAAAGGCTATCCGATAGCCTTTGCAGCAGACGTTGTTGGAACAGGAAGCAGCAGGAAATCAGCAGCTAATTCCCTTATCTGGTGGATAGGACAGGACATTCCCGGTGTCCCGAACAAGCGAAAAGGCGGAATTATACTCGGAAGCCAGATAGCGCCAATATTTTTCAACACCGCCAGGGATAGCGGCGCTCTTCCTGTCAAATGCGATGTCTCAACACTAAGATCAGGCGATGTAGTTACATTGGATTTCAAACATGGGAAGATACTTGGTGAAAAAGGTGAAGATATCACGTCATTTTGCCTTGAGCCTGAAACGCTGCCAGATGAATTCAGGGCAGGCGGAAGGCTTTTACTTTTAATAGGAAAAGAACTCACAAAAAAAGCACAACTTGCACTTGGTGTAAATTACGATATATTCATCAAACCCAGGGAACCTGCGGCTTCAAATCGCGGTTACACACTGGCTCAAAAGATCGTGGGAAAAGCCTGCGGACTTCCAGGCGTGCGTCCCGGGCAACCATGCCTTCCAAAAATATCGACAGTCGGGTCACAGGATACAACAGGCCCGATGACCGTTGATGAGATCAAGGAACTTGTATGCCTTGAATTTATGGCGCCTCTGGTTATGCAATCCTTCTGCCACACAGCTGCATATCCGACGCCTGCTGACAGAGCAATGCATAAAGAGCTCTCGCAGTTTTTCAAAGACAGGGGCGGGGTTGCTTTAAAACCCGGTGACGGAATAATCCATTCATGGCTCAACCGTATGATCCTGCCCGATACTGTTGGCACAGGAGGCGACAGCCATACAAGGTTCCCAATAGGTATTTCATTTCCCGCGGGAAGCGGTCTTGTGGCATTTGCCGCAGCGTTAGGAGTAATGCCTCTTGACATGCCTGAAAGCGTACTTGTAAGATTTAAGGGCAAACTAAAAAAAGACCTGTACTTACGTGATGTTGTCAATGCAATTCCTTATTTTGCATTAAAGCAGGGTAAACTGACACTTCCCAAAAAGAATAAAAAGAATATCTTTAATGGCAGGATACTGGAGATAGAAGGTCTTTCCGACATTACTGTGGAGCAGGCTTTTGAACTTACAGATGCAAGCGCAGAAAGGTCAGCCGAAGCTGCTGTGATAGCGCTTTCAAAAGAACAGGTGGCACGCTTCCTTGAAACGAACATATCTATTTTAAGATCGCTCATTGAGGAAGGTTATGCATCAAAAGCCCTTGAGAAGCGAATAAAAGCCATGCAGGAATGGCTTAATGATCCATCTTTGCTGGAGGCTGATACTGATGCACAATATTCGGAGGTTCTTGAAATCGATCTATCCGCTATCAATGAGCCGCTCCTTGCTTGCCCTAATGATCCTGATTTTATCAAACCGCTATCTGAAACGCAGGGAGTTAAAATTGACGAAGTATTTATCGGGTCATGTATGATAGGGGTCGAACATCTGGACAGAGCATCCGGAATACTTGAAAAAGCAGGCAGCATTAAATCGAAATTATGGATAGCTCCGCCTACAAGGCTTATCGAAAAAAGTCTTAAAGAAACAGGTGGGTATTCCAGGTTCAAGGAACTCGGCGCAAGAATGGAAATCCCAGGATGCAGCCTTTGCATGGGGAACCAGGCAAGAGTAGCTGATAATGCTGTAGTATTTTCGACATCTACCCGTAATTTTGATAACCGCATGGGTAAAAATGCACAGGTCTATCTTGGTTCGGCTGAACTTGCCGCGATCACTGCTGTCCTTGGCAGGATTCCAACGCTTTCGGAATATCAAAAATTATTGAAATAAGAAATATTACACTGATATATTTTTAGCCCTTAAGAGAAAAGGGAAAAGAGAGAAGAGAAAAGGAGTTAAATACACGTTAGTTCAATTAAATTATATAAGAAAATGTGGAGTGTGACTATATGGGAATTAGCAATAAAGAAATCAAAAGACTGAACCAGTATCAACAACCTGTGCCCAATCCTAAACCTATCCCTGTTCCTGAGCCGATCCCTGAACCTGATCCAGAACCTAAACCCGTTCCACAGCCAACCCCGGAACCCACTCCCGAACCTAGACCTATCCCCGTACCGGAACCCATTCCGGAGCCAACCCCGGAACCCACTCCCGAACCTAAACCTGTCCCGGTACCAGAACCCATCCCGGAGCCAACCCCCGGACCCACACCCCAATCTAAACCTATCCTGAACCCGAAATAAAATAAAATGGCTATGTGATACTCAAACCGAACTCCTCCAACCTCTCCTTAGCCGCCTCTCTTTTCTCCTGGTGGTCTTTCAGGAACCTGCGCATTAGCTCTGCCGTAAATTTCTTGCAATTTCCGCATACGCGCGTGCCTCCCACACAGTCTTTATATACCTCCAGAAGCTCATTGTCGTCCTCCACAAGATGGTAAAGCAATAACTCATACACGCTGCATTTATCAGGCTCACCGCCAAGCTTTTTCTGCTCTTCAAGCGTCACCCTGCCGCCCGTTATTGCCCGCATTACTTTCTTTGCCCCATCTTCGGGTTTATCCGTAAGTGCAATATAGCTTTCAGGGATGCTGCTTGACATTTTGCCGCCCTGGAGTCCTGTCATGAATTTGTGATATGTAGAAGCGGGGGGCATGAAGGCATAGCCACCATGTTTCAGTTCTACTTCCCGAACAACTGATTCCACTTCATCCAGTGTTCGTCCGGAAATATCCACATGTTCTTCGTACAGTTTGCCGCCTGTGCTTTTTGCAATTTCCTTCAGGGCTTCCTTTGGTGCCGCTTTTCCCCGGACGCTGATCAATCCATTCTCTGCGCGGCGTTCTTCGACCATAAACATATTTGTTTTATAAGCAAGCCCCCTTGTCAGCCTGATATGCGGGTCCTGGTCAGAGCCTACCGGAATGACCACAGGTTTGGGACCGCCGAATTCCTTCAATTGCGGATGCAGGATGTCAGCGCTTTGCGTAAGTGCGCTCACCATGTGCGCAATATTTGTCTCACCTGAAAAACCATATATGGCAGAAAGCTCAGAGAAATTCGCTTTAATGCCAAGTTCAAATGACAGGTCTCTCACAGGCTTGAACCCTGATTGGAAATAAATATGCGCACCAGGCTCAAGACCAAGAGCTATTGCGCTTAATATGTATTCATTTATTCCCAGATCCCGACATTCCTTCCAGCTTTTTCCCCTGACGGCATGAGCTTCCATGTCCGCAATAGCAAGGAACGCATCCCCGCCCTGCTGCTGGTGCCAGATGATCTCTTCCATGACCATTTTATGCCCCAGATGTGCCTTTCCCGAAGGCATAAATCCGCTCAATGCCGCAAAAGGTTTTCCCGATAGCATGGCATTGAGAACAGAATCATAGCTCCTGTGCCCGAATATGACATGCCTGCGCATGTACCTGTGCGGATTCTTTATTTTTCCGAGAAGGTCATCAAACTTTGAAATGCCGAATTCATCAAACAGTTTTGAATAATTATCGATTTTGACAGCGCCCCAGGGGTCAAGAGTGGTCATGTGCCCTATTCAGGGCTTATAAATATGTAAAGTTTATCATGAATCAACCTGAAATTTCTGTTTTCAAAATAGAAAAATATATACGTTATAAAATGAAGGTATAATATGGACAGGTAAAATCGCCCTTATAGGTTTTGTCTAGCTTAAAAATTTTTTATTCGTGTAAAAGGGGAAAACGGTAAAACGGGGAGGAAAACGGGTATATTCAAACCTTACGGAAAAGGTTTTGGCCATGATAGTTACAAAGCATATATCCATTGACAAAGAATGTGTTGATAAATTAAAGCCACAACTGGAAAGGCATAATGGGAATTTCAGCGCTGCAATAAGAGAGATTATCGATCGTAATGGTAAATCCGTTTTTCCGAATAATTCATCAGCAATAGATACTTCCCTCTTAAAATGGATGCTGACAGAGGTCGAGGGTACACTTATCCCTGACAATGTAATGGATGAATTACTGGATCCGATATTGATCAATTCTATAAGGAAACTGGAAGAGTGCCTTAATTGCAGGTTCAGGGAACTTGAATGGGATATTAATATTGAATTCAAATATGATAATGATACATTACCAAGCGGCGTCTTGATAGAATTAAGAGGGGAAACAAATAAGATACGAACCGTCGCCCGCATATTATCACAATATATGGTTAAGAATTCTCTTGAAAAAATACCTCTTGAGATAATATCTGTTTTTAAGATTAATGAAAGTATCAGGATTGAACTTGCAAGATCAACTAAAAAAGAAGCCACAAACAGCCTTCTTACTTTTTTTGGGGGTATGGATGAAGTAGTAAAAGGAATAAAAAGCCGCCCAGCATTCTGGAAGGCAATAGTTAAAAGACACCTGTTAAGTAATTACAATATGGTTACAGTTCACAGGAATTTCTTTGAAGACCTGCTTTCCAATAATATACCACTTGGCGAAATAAGTATCGAAAACCTGGCGAAAAAACCGATACAGGAAATACCTTTAAAAGAGATGCTTTTATTGATCAAAGAAGTTTATGAAACTTCCAGGGTAATTGATAAGGTGGAGATCGATAACGAAAATTTAATAATATTTCATAGTTACAGATCTAATGAAGCCATTGAAAAAATAAAAAAAACACTTGTCCTGCTTTTAGAAGCAAATGGTCATTTATTTGATCCCAAAACAACGGCCAATATGATAGTATTGACCCACAGGCCTGATGTAGGAATAAAAGTCAATGAGATAGTTGATAATTTGAAAACAAGCAAGACAAGTTTTGACCAGGAATTGCTAATGTTCATGACTTTTTTAAAAGGATTAAGGGACATCCCGGATATTCCATTATCCTTTATAGCTCTAGGACGAAAGATCGGAACCTCGTTAATGCAGGAATATGAAAAAGAGAACGGCATCAAGAACTGGGACCTGGAAAAGTTTAAAACTGTTTTTGAAATAATAAATTCAAAGATCCATACTGAAAGTGAATGGAAATTAGATGGGAAAAATCTGCTATATACGATAAGGAAATGTCATATAGCCACAGAAGGGAACAAATTTGACAAATATATATGTAATACATCCAGGGAAGCCTTCAAGGGTGCGCTGAATTATGCTTTCGGGAACAAGGCAGTATTGGAGATCAAGAAATTGATATCTCACGGGGATAAACTATGCGAAGTTGTCATAAGGTTGCCTTGAAAAAAAGGATCCGATCTAGTTGCTGTGTTGAATAATTCCAATGTATTTGGTCTACCAATATCGATATTCAAATTTGAGCATCATTCCGATGGGGGAGAGAGACCGTAAACACAAAATTTGATTAGCCCCTAACATATTAGGAAATATGGACTGGATCTCTCATTTACTGTTTGGCCTTACACTTGGGGCAATCCTGTTGAAATACAGGTTTCGAGGAAAAATAATATTTTTGGCGGCGGCAAGTTTACTGCCGGATCTGGATATACTCTGGTATCATCGCAGCGAATTGCATTCGCCCCTAGTCTTGCTCGTATTTGCACTGCTCCCTGCGATTCAAAACCGAACTCTATTTTTCCCATTACTTATAGGCTTCTGGTCGCATTCTGCTCTGGATATTTTTCTATTTGACAACTCCAATCACACGATTATGAATCTGGCAAATCAGGTTATAGAAAATGAGAGCATTTCTCGAAGTATTGAGGAGAACGTAACAAGGTATATAGCAGCCGATGGAATCATGCTCTTTTATCCATTCAGTAATGAAAAATTCTCTATAACCCTGGGTGAAGAGAGTTATGCGATTATGGCAGGTATTATCATAACAATTGCCGTATTAACATTTTTATGGCTGCATTTTAAACAGTAACCTCAAGAAGTAAAATCTTGGTTTGCACCCTGTTTTTCAGTTTAATTGCGAAGATTTTTGGGAAGAAGAGTTGCTTCTGTTTCACTCCAGAATCTACCCATTCCCGGAGGTTTTCAGGAAGACGTCGAAATTGCCAATCTCGTTCATTAGCTATGGTGACTTTGACATCTCTGGGATTGATGACAGCGACAGCTTTAATAGCGTAAATAGGAGCACCGAGAGCATGAGTGGGAACATGCGCAGTCGCCACCGCCTGACCTGCAGCACGGGCGGCAAAACGAGCCGCATTATCCTCTCCTACTTCACGAGCAGCCGCATGAGAATCAAGCGAAGAGGAGCATTCCTGGTATGTTCCATGTGCCATTTGACTCTTTGATTCAGGGTCGGATTTTTAGGCATTTTATTTTTCGAATGCCATTCAGTGTTTTGAAAACTCTCGACTAAACGTGGAACTCGCTGTCCTGTTTTTTGAGACTGTGATGCAGTTTCTGACATGTCTGTAAGGGTATCGCTCCGATTTCTACGTACGCTAAGGTTATCCCGCTGTTTTAAAATACAAGTGGTCAACCTCAGAGCTCATACCCTAAAACATAAAAGGAAAATCATTTGAATAAAGAAGGAAATAAATAGTTCTGGAGTGGAAAATTTATGAGAAATCTGTATAAAAAAATCTTAATAGCAACGGATGGATCAGAATACATAAAAAAGGCAGTAACCCATGCAATCGAGTTTGCAAAGCTCTATAAAGCAGAGCTCCATGCCGTTTATGTGATGGATATAAAAATCGATTATGGCCCTAAATCATACCTTTCTACGGACATATCCACCGAAGGCATGGAAAATTTTTTGAGATACGAAGGTGAAGAGGCTACAAAACACATCGAAGAGCAGGCAGCTAAAGAAGGTCTCATTGTCAAAAAATGGATTTTAAAGGGACATCCTGCAGAAGAAATACTGAAACTTGCAGATGAACAATCTGTTGACTTAATAGTAATGGGCACGCTTGGCAGGAGCGCCATCGAGAAATTCGTACTTGGAAGTGTGGCTGATAAAGTAATACGTAATTCAAGGATGCCGGTGTTGACTGTAAGAAGATGACAAAAGCGTTGGGTTAGCCAGAACTTTATCCCGCATGTGTTGTTTAACATCGAATCGTTGCCGGATTCAATCCTGGAGTCTATTCTATTATATCCTGCATCCTTCATTGCAATAGATATTTTTTCATCGATCGAGTCAACTCACTGGAAATGATGGAGGTACGATTGTTGAATCCTTTTCACTTCCTCTTCCTCCAATTGCTGCAAGAGGTCCTTGAATATTTGGTAGCTTCTGTCTAATTGTCATACATTTGCGGTGATGGATAAAAGATTAGACGCAAAGGTTTATTAACCTGTTTCTCTCTCATTAAAAGAGGGAGGAAATCAAATGAAAAGGAGTTTTTCATTTTTTGTCGTATTTGGAATTTTGGGTATTTTACTAATCAGCGGTTGCACTCAACAACAGCCAAGAAATCAGACATCAATACAAACACCTGCAGGACAGCCTGTATCGGAACAACCAACAGTTAGTTTGTCTGCTGGAAATTATATCGTGGATGACAAAGGAAAAACTCTCTATTATTTTACAAAGGATTTGAAGGGAAAGAGCAATTGCGCCGGTGATTGTCTTAATACATGGCCTGCTTTTTACCATGAAAAGATATCCGTATCTCCAGGATTAAACCCCTCGGATTTTGGGACAATTACAAGGAACGATGGAAACAAACAGACTACTTTTAAAGGATGGCCCTTATATTATTTCTCCGGTGATGTAAGTCCTGGTGACATTAAAGGAGAAGGAATAGCTAATGTATGGTTTATCGCCAGGCCAAATCAGGTTGCAGCAGTATCCGCAATTACTACTCAATCTCCAGTTGCTACTTCATCTTTGGGGCCAGCCATCAACGTGACATCCTTCCCCTCAACCGCATTTGGAGATACAATTATTACTATTCGATGGGAAGTTTCCGGAGGAACTCCCGGAAATATCAGCAATACCGCAATACTAAGGGGCTATAAGAGCGGAAGTGCAGATATTTCGGATTATTCAAATTCTACTGCGATACAGACAGGAAAAACACCACAGCAATTTAGCTCAGAAATAAATATCCCTGCAAGTGGAACTGTATAAGGAGGTGTTGAGATATTAGAATATCTTTTGGGTGAAAAAGCGGTGAATCATATTTTTTATTTTTTCTAAAGATCAAGTGGGAAACTAACTTGGTTGGAAATTAAATAAAGAAATAAGAAAATATATAGGGAGTTAGATATGAATATAAAGAATATAAGAAACATTTTGCTATTGGTAGCCTTAGCAATAATAATACCAATGACAATTCAAGGTGTTTCCGCCGCGGGGAAGTCCCGTGCGCCGGAAAGTATAGGAACAACTTTGGCTTTTGACGATGGCAAAGTAGTTACGATCCAGTATTCGCAGATTTATTTCTGTGATTCACCCGGACCTGCAACAAATGCTACATTCAGTCCTTGTAAATAGGTACTGATGCGATAGTAGATCCTGTTCCAGATGTCGCAAGCAATCAGCTAAACGTGATAGTGCCTGCATTCTTGAGTCCTGAAGAATTAGTAAATCCAGCATTAGGAGCAAATAATTTCACTCAATGCCCGGATACCACATCAAGTCTCAAATGCATCAATCATCCGGCATTTACTACCAATGCGATTTCAGGAATTGTTAGTCCAGTACCGATACACAGCCACATAATCAGCGGCCATGGACAGAAATCAGCTCAAGGCGGATGGTGGAAATTGGAGGTATGGGCAGTTACAGATCCAACTATCTGGCCAAATCCGAAGACAGGCGAATGTAGTGCTGGCACAGGTTGCCTTACTTCTAATGAAGCTCTTCAAGCTGCTGCTAAACTAGGAAAGGTGCAAGGTCCTGTAATAACAAACATCTACCTTTTCTTCAATGTTGTCAGTTCCAATGCTAAGTAGGAGAAGGCGTACAATAATACAGGGACAAATTAAATGGAGAAAGAATATGAAGAAAAATTTAATTGGTATTTTAGTCGTAGCTCTCATTATTGTGGGCTTTGCGGGTTTCGCTAGTTTGAACGCAGGTGCCTCAAAAAGCAATAATGTGGATGTTCCCGGGCACATGAAAAAAGATCTGGCCATGGAAAATGCACAACAGTTGTTTTTAGATGGCAGACAAATCTTCCGTTTTGATACTTTTGGCGATGAAGCTTTCTGGGGAGATACACTCAAACTTCATACGGCAATTGCCGGAAAAGCTAATGGAGGAATAGGTCCAGGCGTGAGCCCAGGCACAGCTCTGGCAGTGGGCTTAAAAGTAGATGTAGATGCGCTTCCACAGCCTCTTATCGAAAACCTCAAAAAAGGCAAGGTTGACCTCAATGACCCGGCTACAACTCTTGCACTGCTTAAACTGAATGCTGTTGTCGGGATTAATGGTTCATTTGATAAAACCGGAAAACTAAGTTCAGTTGGAATTACATGCGCTTTGTGTCACTCAACAGTAGATGATTCATTTGCACCTGGTATTGGTCACAGGCTAGATGGCTGGGCAAATCGAGATCTAAATGTAGGAGCAGTTGTAAATCTGTCTCCTGACCTGTCTTCTGTTGCCACCCTTCTGAATACGAATGAACCAACTGTGAGAACAGTACTTAATAGTTGGGGACCTGGTAAGTTTGATGCAGAGCTTTTCCTGGATGGAAAAGCATTTAATCCCCAGCAAGTCACTGATGGCGTTGTAACCGGTACAAATGTACCTGGAGCTACATTGATCCCGAACGCTTATGGCCTGGCTGGATTCAACCAGCATACATGGACAGGATCATGGGGTTCAATACCATACTGGAACGCCTTCGTTGCAGTTCTCGAAATGCATGGAAAGGGAAGGTTCTTTGATCCTCGATTGAATAATGCTGCAAAGTTTCCGATAGCTGCTGCTAATGGCTTTGGAGATATAAGAATAAATCCTGATGACGATCTGGTAACATCCAAACTTCCAGCTCTTCAATTCTATCAGCTTGCACTACCATCTCCGGAACCACAGGCAGGCATAGACTTTGATGCAGGCGCTGCATCTCGAGGAGATGAACTATTCAGTGGAAAAGCTATGTGTAACAATTGTCATTCTGAACCTCTCTGGACAGAGCCAGGTTGGAACCTGCATACTCCATCTGAAATTGGAATAGATAGTTTCCAGGCAGACAGGGCACCAGATGGTGTTTATAAGACAATGAACCTGGGAGGAATATTTGTAAGAGAACGTGGCGTGTTCATGAAACCTGAGAACAAGGGTCGCTTCTACCATGATGGTCGCTTTAAAACATTGTTAGATGTTGTAAATCATTACGATAAGGCATTTGGCCTTGGGTTGACCAATCCTGAGAAGAATGATCTGGTAGAATATCTTAAGTCACTTTCAAGTCCCTGATTTCCAGGGGCTATTTTTATTTTTCTCAATTTTCTTTTCCATTGTATGAGCAGTCTTCCGAAACGAGTCAGTCATGGACGTGGTTATTTCGATTTATAGCCTTGAAATTTGTTTACACTCAGCGTAAACTATATAGGTAATCGTTCGTATATATACGATATGACCACCTATGATGGATATTATAAACATTTGAATGGAGGTATAAAAATGGAAACAATAAATAAACGTCAAAAGCTATTCTGCCCAGAACACGGAAAGCAGAAGATTGAAGCGATCGATATTATTGGAAATGTGACTGAATATATACTGGCATGCGGAGATATTATCAAGAAATAATACGATAATTATAGCCAGTGTCTTCGGGATATTACTGATATTTGGTACAGCTTCTGCGATGGCCTAAATATGAACAGCAGAAATACAGGATATATGCAAAATCATAAGTGTCTCCTGAAATGATGAAAGGATGGAAAAAATGAAAGGTAAGATCGGAGTCTTGCAATTCTTTCTTTGTTCGTTCCAGCTTCAGTAATATTCTTTGAGTTAGTCATTTATCATCAATTAACGGACATTGAACGAAAAAAAGCGCTTCAAAAGCCAGACAATGAATTATTTGAAATCATTGCTGATGTAACGAGTTAAAATCATGATAACAATCCAATTAATTCTCAATAATTGGTCATGTGGCAGATAAAGTTCATATTCCAAATAACATGGCTCAAAAAGTGCATATCTTAAAGATCGTGACGCAACAGGTTCATAACCACTAAATCCGTCGCCAAATATTCTTTTAACATTGTCATTACACAATGATGTGTGAGTGTGATTTTTATGGATGATCGAATAAAATACATTGCAGCCCTGTTTCTTGGGGGTGCCTCTATGGTATCGGCATATTATTACCCGGCTGAAACATTCCTTGCCTTTACCGCAGGATGGTTATTCATTATCCCGGCAGCATTCATTGCATATATGGTCTATGGTTATGCTGCCTATATGATTGACAGGAAGCACAGGATACAGGTGACCGTAAAACCCTCGGAAGCAATGAAAGCCATCGTGCGCCGTGAAATGGACTTGAAGAGAGAAAAGGAAAAAATCCTTTATGAAGAGGGTAAAAATAGCGGACAATAACAGACTTTAAATATTTTTAGGGCGCTTTTATTATTTCATCAGCACACTTAAATCCTGCTAAGATCGATCCATTCATGCTTCTCTCAGGATAATTCGCTTCTGAGAACATACCTGCAAGATAAAGCCCTTTGATCTTAGTCCTGTATTGAAGTACTTTCTTCCCATACCCAACTTCATAAACAGGCGCAGTATCCATATCCCTTCGAAGTCGCCACCACTTAACTTTTTCCCTGGATCCTGGAAACAGTTTTTCAAGACCTTTCAGGTATAGTTCGATGACCTCTTCATCTTTCAAACTCCAGAGAGGACTATCAGGATTCTGGAAATATGAAGTAACGTATACAAGATGTTCGCCATAATCAGATAACGGAATAAAATTAGTATGCTCTATCACTGCACCAAAAGGAACATTCTCCTTAATATTCAGCCAATAGACTTCATCCATGAGCGTTTCCTTTAAGCCGAAAAGTGCACAGGCAGTCCCCTGATAACTTATATTCAGGTCAAGTCCAAGGAGCTGCGGATCAATTATTTTTTTAAGAACATGAGGAGCTACAGTTGAAATAACTCTATCGCAATCGATGATTTTTCCGCCTGCAACGATGCCTCTTACACAACCATCCTTTATCTGAATATTCGATACGCTTCCATTGATTATTTTACCCCCTTTTTTCCGTATGGCATCAGCCATTGCTTCAACAATAGCATAAAAACCCCCGCGCATGTACCCAAGCTTTTCGCCTTTTGCGCCTCTGTTCGAACGGATCTGCACCCGTCCCAGTAGCCAGGCGGCAGACACTTTCTCTTTATTATCCCCAAATTTACTTGACAATAGCGGCTCGAAAAAATTATTATATACTGATTCACCTGCTGTGTCTATGATCCATTTTTTTGCTGTGATATCATCAAAAGCAGTCCTGTCCTTTATGGTCTTAGCTTTCAGGACAAGCAGTGTCAATCTTATGACATCCATGAAAGGCAAAGCTTTCAGGATTTCAAACGGCGTATTCATTGGATAAATCTTCCCGTTAAAAAAATATCCGGTGGTTCCACGCAGCCATTCAAGCTTATTGCCGGTCCCCAGTTCATTAATAAGAGCTATAAGTTCTTTATCGCTTGCAAAGATATGGTGATAATATTTTTCAATACGATAATGATAAAATTCCGTACTTTTTATACTGTAGCTTGAAGCCATACCTCCAAGTTCAGGTTCTTTTTCGATGATCACTACTTCATCTTTTCCTGCAAGCCTGTACGCAGCAGCAAGACCTGCAAGTCCTCCTCCGATGATTACGGTTTTCATACGGTTTTATCTATCCACACTATAATAAATTATACGATTTTTGGATTAGGGATCGGAATGATAAATTTACCACCCTTTTCCCTGTAAGCTGCCTGCTGCTTTAATATCTCATCTGCAAAATTCCATGCAAGCAGCAGGACATAATCCGGCATGTCCTGTGCAAGCTTTGTTGGTGGTACGATCTGGAGATGGTTTCCTCCCATATAGCGACCCTGTTTGAACTGGTTCAAGTCAATTATATAATCCAGCTGATCCTTCCCCAGTCCACAATAGCTGAGGAATGTCGTTGCTTTTGCAGCTGCCCCATAAGCGACTATTCTATTTCCTTTCTGCTTCAGGTCATGTAAAAGCTTTACAAGGGAATCCTTCATTTCATGTGCCTGATCTGCAAAATCCAGGAAATAATCGATCTGGTCGACCCCTTTATTTGACTCTTCTTCAAGGAGCGAACTTACAGACTCACTCACATTTTCATGGTGTTCCACAAACAAACGCAATGATCCGCCGTAGGTAGAAATACGTTCAACTTTATTCAGGAAAAGACCATGCTTCCTGAACAGATTATCTAATGCAGTAACTGAAAAATAGCACAGGTGCTGGTGATACACAGTGTCAAATTCGTGGTGGTCAACAAGGTCGGCCACATAATGAACCTCCATTACAGCAACGCCTGTATCCTTTAATAGCATTTTTAACCCTTCAACAAAACCATTAAGATCGGGAACATGGGCAAGGACATTGTTGGCCAGGAAAACATCTGCCATGCGGCCTTCGTTCTTAAGTTTGACTGCTAAATCCCTGTCAAAGAAAGTGCAAAGGGTCGGGATGCCCGCCTTCGTGGCAGCTTCTGCAGGATCCTGGGCAGGATCGATACCCAACACAGGAATACCCATTTTGACGAAATTTTTCAGCATATAGCCATCATTACTTGCAGCTTCAATTACCAGGCTTTTGAAGTTTAGTTTTCTTGACCCGATTATTGCCCCGGCACTCTTCCTGAAATGCTCAAGCAGCGCAGGTGATACTGAAGAGAAATAGGGATAATCCTTAACAAACAGGATTTCCGGAGATACGGATTCAGTTATTTGCACTAATCTGCATTCAGGACAAAAAACAAGTTCCAGAGGTGCCGTTATTTCCGGTTCCCCTAATTTTTCTTTAGTGAGCAGACGATCAGCAATGGGTGTCTGGCCATAATTCAATATTGATCGCAATTGGGTATTTGCGCAGGAAAAACATGCGGGCTTTGATCGAGCCATTATTTAATTCTCCTGGCTTTTAGCATTTTTTCCATTTTTAGTCCAGCGAAGGGTATCATCTAAAAGGCCGCTGCTTAACAATTGCTTGATATGGTCTACACGCCGATAGCGAGATCCTTCAAATTCTTCCTGGCGAAGTCCAATTTTCTTATAAGTTTCATACAATTCTTTTGCACCCTGTCTGGCAGTCCAGCAAGGTTTATACCCTGGAAGCGTTTCTGCTATTTTATTACATAACACACGATAGTTACGTTTATCCGGTTCTGCTCCTGAGGAGTATTCTATTTTACTGCCAGGTACTGTTTCTGCAACAATATCAGCCAGATCTCGTACGCGATAATTTTCTTCTGTCCGGCCCACATTGAACGCCTCATTATGGACAAGGTCGATAGGGGCATCCAGGGCAGATAGGAAAGCAAGCGACATATCCCGGATATGCACGATCGGACGCCATGCCAGGCCATCGCTTTTTAGAAAGACCTTTCCCGTGGTAAATGCCCAGGCCAGCAGATTATTCAATACCAGGTCAAAACGCAGGCGCGGTGAGACGCCATATGCAGTACCGCTTCGCAAGAAAGTCGGGCTGAAACCATCATCTGCAAGTTTGGCTACCTCCTGTTCAACACGAACCTTGGATGTGCCATATGGTGTAACAGGATTAAAAGGCGATTTTTCATCCAGCCAATCCTGGCCGCCTGCCCCATAATTACTGCACGACGATGAAAAAATGAAACGTTTTACGCCAGCGTTTTTACCAAGTTTTGCCAATCGCACTGATGCTTTGTGATTGATTTCAAACGTCAAATCCGGATTCAGATCCCCCAGAGGGTCATTTGAAAGGCCAGCCAGGTGAATTATGGCCTCAAATCCTTTCAGGTCAGAAGACTGGATATCCCGGATATCTTTTTCTATTTCAGGATAATCTTGCGTTTTAATCATTTCTCCAAATGTTGATCCTTTATACAGGTTTGAATCAAGTCCTGTAACATCATACCCTGCTTTAATTAACATGGGCATCATGACCGTACCTACATAACCGTTATGTCCTGTCACTAATACTTTCATTTTATCACTCCCATATTTTCCAGGGGGCTTTTCCGCTTTGCCATAGTTTCTCCAGTATATATTTCTCACGCAAGGTATCCATACATTGCCAGAAAGATGTGTGCTGATAGGCCATCAATTGTCCGTCCCTGGCAAGTCCTTCCAGCGGTTCTTTCTCCCAGACTATTTCATCTCCTGTGATATAATCAAAAACATCCGGATCAAGCACAAAAAAAGCCCCGTTTATCCAGCCTTCACCTGTCTGGGGTTTTTCAGTGAATTCTGTTATCCTGTTATTATCAAATTTCAGGTGGCCGTAACGCGCAGGAGGTCTTACAGCTGTCAGTGTAGCTAATTTCCCATGTGAGCGATGAAATGCCAGAAGCTCTTTAAGATTAACATCAGATACTCCATCCCCCCAGGTTAACATAAATGTCTCATTTCCAAGGTGCTGCGCCAGTCTTTTGATCCTGCCCCCGGTCTGGGTATTTGTCCCCGTATCAACAAGTTTAACCTTCCAGTCGGGTTTATAGCCGTCATCCATCTCTATTTTGCCTGACTTAAGGTCGATGGTCAGATCACTATTCAATGAACAATAATCTACCATGTACTTTTTTATTGCTTCACCTTTATATCCCAGGGCGATAACAAAATCTTTGAAGCCATAGTGAGCATAGTGCATCATGATATGCCACAGGATCGGCTTTCCTCCGATCTCTACCAGTGGCTTTGGTCTTATTTCTGTCTCTTCTGCTAAACGTGTGCCGTATCCACCGGCAAGAATTGCAACTTTCATTAAAATCACACCTTGGAATTATTATTTAATATCTATTGTTCGATACACTATCGATTCAGGTTATGGTTAAGGTAGTATTTAAATGTGAATATCAATTTGCTCATCATGGACTTGTGGCAGGTTCGGATGCACCTTGAAACATATGTTTTTTAAAATGGACAAGTTATGGATTAAATCAATAGACTCTTATATTTTATACTGCCTTTTACATGATAATATACACTTGCAAAGTCTATAATGAAATATCTCCAAAAAAATAGTACTCTAACCGGCATCATTTTATACTTTTGATCAATAAAAACTCTTGTGGCCAAAAAAGCGAACAGGGTAAACAATACTGGAATGGTAATATCCAGATTTAACAAATAAATTATTAATGTTCCAATCGCAAAAATAATATATACATGGGATGGTACAAATGTTTTAAGAAAAAACCTGTCCCTGAATTTCGGATGTTTTTTGAAAAACAGTGGAACTGTTTCTTTTCTTTTTAATCTTTTAAAGACATATTTAATTATGTTTAAGTATCTTACTTCATGATAAACTATCATATTTTTATTAAAATGAATTTTATAACCTTTTTCGATCAGGCGGAATGCTAAATCATCGTCCTCAGAATATGTCAGTTCTTTGTCAAAACCTGAAATCTCAATAAGATATTTCTTCCTGTAAAAAATATTACATGTGGGAAATGAAAAATAATTTTCTTTCCCTGTGCATGTCGGTACATCCGCATAACCCCATATTTTATTCTTCAATTGAATCTTTTTTTCAGGAAGGATTATCCCTTGTACTCCACAAAATTCCAGGTTTTGCAGCGATCTTACTGCGTGTTCGATCCAACCCGGATCTACAACGCAGTCATCATCCGTGAAACCTACTATTTCCCCTCTGGAATTATTAATTCCAAGATTTCTTGCTGACGAAGCGCCCCGATCATACTGTTTGATATATCGAATATTCGGATGACTTTTTTCAATATCTCTTATTATTTTTTCCGTATCGTCATTTCCGCCATCCACAACAATTATTTCAAAATTTTCCTGCGGATATGTTTGATTGAATAATGAATCAAGAGTCCTTACTAATGACTCCTGCCTGTTGAAAGTTGGAATGACTATACTTACATCTATTCTATTCATAAAACGGGCATCAATTGAGCTGATAATCCATAACTATCCAGCATTTGTTGAATTTCATTAATATATACCGGATTCATTATTATCACAATGTCCGGCCTGAATTCCCGCAGGAACTCTGGCGGCAGGATTTTATGTCCGGTTCCCGGAGTATATTTTCCCTGTTTGCGTGGATTGATATCGATAACATATTTTATTTTATCTTTGCCCCCGATCATATTCAAGAATGTGACACCCTTTGAGCCTGCGCCCCATAATACTGCTTTCTGACCCGATCGTTCCATCATCCTGACTTTCTCCTGCCATGTTTCAATCCTGGCCCAGAATGTTTCAGTAAACTTCTCAACATTATGTCTCATTTTCATATCGCATACGTGTTCGCCTTTTGTATCAGGATGCAGCTTCTCTGGCACTGCTTCTATGCACAGGAACTGGCCTTCATAACTTTCAGAGACATCTCGAACCGAGAATCCACATGCTTTGAACAAATACATGAGTGAACTCCTGCTGAAAAACGATCTATGTTCATAAATCAAATCCCATATTCCAAGATCCTTCAAAGTATAATCAACATTCGGCACTTCAAAAAAAACAATAGTATCCTTGTTCCCTATCATTCTTCTAAGATCGGTCATAAAGTCGTAAGGATACTGGATGTGCTCCAGGACCTGCCGGCAACATATAAAATCAGACCTGTAATTTAAATAGCGATCAGAATAAAAATCTTTAATGAAAGTAATTTCCAGATCACTATCTGTCTCCCCAACGTTTTCATAACTTGAATCAAATCCAACTCCCCGATTTCCACCCCATTCACACAGCAACTTCAAAAACTCTCCTTTTCCACATCCGATTTCTATGATACTTTTTCCATGTAAATCATAAGTTTCGATCAGTCTATCCGCTAATTCCCTGGCATAATCCTGGAAATACGGGGAAAAATGTAATGAATTTTCATATTGTTGTGTATATTCCATTAGGGCAGGATCAAAAGCACAATTGAAAATATGTTCACAGTCTCCACAAAACCCCAGGATAATCTCAGACATTGGGGCTCTTAAGGCGTCGTCACTTGTTTCCCAGAGAAGGTTGCAATGAACAGGAACTTTTGGAATATTAAGAAAGATATTGGTATTTGATGATTTGCATGAAGGACATATACTTTCGATATTTTTTTTTCCCAAAATTTCCTCCTGTTTACTCTATCTTCCAAACATTTGAACCGATTCGAGCTTTGCATTAATGCCCATTTTATCAAGGGACTCCTTTATTTCATTACAATAAATTGGATTCATAACTATTACTATATCAGGATTGTACTGCACTAAAAATTCAGGAGAAACGATCTGCTGCCCTGTGCCGGCCATATATGTTCCATGTTTATTTGGATTGATATCAACTACATATTCTATCTCCTTAATAATGTGGAGAGTTGTGAGAAACGCTACGCCTTTGGAACCTCCTCCCCAGATAACTATTCTGCGACCGTCTGTCTTTGCTTTTTCCAAATAGCTTTTCCAGGTATTCAAAAGGTTTTTATGGTTTTTGGAGAATAAATCAACCTGGCTTTTTAGCTGCATAATATCCTCTTCTGCTGGTAATGATTTGATTTTCCCTCTATGTCCCAATCGTGCTCCTAACATTATATACTGATCGTCATAATCTATCCACATATCAATAATTTCAAAGCCATTATTTCTAAATAATTTAGCAAGAGATCCCGGACTGAAATACGAACAGTGTTCATAATATATATCCCAAAATGCCTGGTCTTTCAGGATTCGTCTGACATCGGGAACCTGGAAAAATACGATGGTATCAGGTTTGTCCTGAATGGATTTCTTCACAGTTCCAATAAAATTTCCTGTTTCATAGATATGTTCAAGTGTCATCCTGCAGCAAAGGAAGTCGCATTGAATATTGGAGTATTTTTCTGAATAAAAGTCTTTTATGATGGTCACTTGATTCTTTTCCATGTTCTCATTCCGTCCGGGGGTATAAGCCGGATCAAAACCCATGCCGCGATTCTTCCCATGTTCACAGAGCATTTCCAGAAATTCACCTTGCCCACACCCTATTTCAATTATGTCCTTACTCTGTAGATAATAACGGTCAATCAAACTTTGGGCTAATTTCCTGGCAAATACATTAAAGGTTGTTGAATAAATTTGCGTTGATTCATATCCATCCGAATATTCCTGTAAACTCGGGTCAAATGAAATGTTTGAGATAAAACCACAATTTTCACAAAATCCCAATTTTATATCTCCTTTTGGGTATGTTAGAGCTTTCTCTTTCGTCTGAAATAACAAGACACTATGAATGGGTATGTTATCTATTTCATAAATAGATGAAATTTCCTCTGAACCACAACATGGACAGCTGCTTTTTTCCAATATTCTCACTTTCCTTTTAATAATTTGGCATAATTCCTTAAATTTAGCGGTTTTTGTATTTGTTTCTATTTATACTATTTGTTGTAACGAATTCCATCATGTGAACCCGATCTATTTCATCATCGTGACTTCAGATTTGAAGCTAACATCCGAAAGTCTTCTATTAGTTTTCCTTTTGTAAAAATGAAAAGAAATAATATATATATGATAAATCCTGAAGTCACCAGGAACAATAGATATATTATGCGATAGGCTGAAAAAATACTCGTGTATTCTTTGATCGCAAAGATAGATATTGTCATTAAAATTGCTGAAAATATCGGAGGGATCAAAACTCTAATAAACCTTGTGCCTTCTATTTTCAGGAGTCTCCCTGCAAAAGTAAAATTAAAGGGTGTAATTATGACCATTGATAATGAAGCAAGAGATGCAGCTCCGATCAATCCAAAAAAATTTGCAGCCGGGAGAACAAAAATAATCATAAAAATCAATTGCAGCGCGGTCAATGTGGTTGCGATCTTAGGTGCCCCCATGGAATAATATATAGCAAGTGTCGATGAATTAATCGAATAAAATAATCCCAAAATACATAATATCTGTAGGGGCACAATGGAAGGAGCCCATTTTTCCCCAATAAACAGATAAACAAATTCCGGGGCAAGTGCAAACATTCCAAAATTGATCGGTATTGATACCATCGAGGAGAATTTTAATGTCTTTAGATACGCATTTCCAACCCTTGTTATATCAGATTTGATAGTCGAATATGTTGGGAATAGAACCCTGTCAACTATCACCACAACTTCTCTTGCTGAAAGAGTTGCCCAGCTATAAGCGATAAAATAATATCCCAAAACGGTCGGTCCAAGTATCCTTCCCAGGACTACACTATTCAGATTATCAGCTAATAAATACATTAATGCTGTTCCAAATACAAATTTCCCATAGCTAAGGAGATGTTTTGCAATTTTTGTATCATATTGTAATTGAGGTTTCCATGGACTTTTTATCTGATAATAGATAATAGATGTTAAGCTCTGTGTGATCCTGCCATAAACGATGCTCCAAAAAGAATAGCCAGAATATGCCAGGGCAATTGCCACCAATGAATATGAAACATTACCTATTATAGTGGAGGTTCTTATCGTTCTGAATTTGAGTGTTTTCGATAATTTTGTTTCCGGAAAAAACCGGAAATTTTCAAGGATAAGAACTATCGCAAGAATTCTCAAAACAGGGGTAATTGCCTGATCGTTGAAAAAATTTGCCCAGAATGGAGCGATTATAAATATTATGCAAAACAGAAAAATACCTGCAGCTGATCTTAATATAAAACCGGTCTGTAACGATTCTTCAAATTTTTCCTGTGTTTGTATAACTGCATTAGAGAGGCCAAAATCTTTGAACCGGTCCACTATAGCGATCAAAATTCCTGCTACAGCAACAATGCCAAAATCAGAGGGCAGGAGTAACCGTGCTAAAATTAGTAGAGTGACTGAGTTGATTAATTTACCAAGTATTTCCAATAAACCAACGGTTCCCAGATTTTTTATGGTTTTTTCTGTTAATGACATAATTGACTTTCCTTTAATGACCAAATCAGGCTTAAATACCTTGTTCATAGAATCATATATATAGTTTGGAAATAGAATCGAAAATTATGAGAACTGATGAGAAAAAGATATCTTACTAATCTTGATTATTTGAAGGGCCTTGCAATCATTGGGGTTGTTGCCATACATACGTTGGGCACAGAATATCCTTTAAACAATGATTTTCTATATACTATGTATATAAATACGATCAATTTGTCGGCATTTTCTGTTCCTTTTTTCATATTTATTTCAGGCCTGGTTTTGACATATAATTATGGGGATATAAAGATGAATTATAAAGAATTCATAAGGAAACGTTTTCTGGCAATTCTAATCCCTTATCTAATATGGTCGTTTATATATATTATATATAATACAGTTGAAATTGAAAAAACCTTCGATATCAATCCGATTTCTATAATCAGGAAACTTATCACCGGAAATGCAGAATTTCATTTATATTATATAGTGTTAATAATTCAATTTTATTTGATATTTCCATTTATTTTGAAATATTTTCTAAAATTCAAAGAGCAACATACAAACTTGCTTTTTTTAATTTTTTTCTTTAATTTATTAATTATTTTTGCATATTATTATCAATTCGACTATCTAAGTGAAAAAATATTAAAAAAAGTGTTCATTTTCTGGATATTTTATTTCGTTTTTGGAATGATAATGGGCTATAATATTGATAATAATAAATATCAGATATCCGATAGATCATTAAAATATTTTATTTTCTTATTTTTAATCACTTTTGTATCTCTTGATATTTCTTACTTTTCAAATGGATTGCAGGATAAAAACATATTCTGGCTGCGGCCACAAACATTGATCTATGCAACCTTAAGTATTATTATTGCATTTAAATTTAGTAATGAATTAAAAATCACTGATAATCTGAAATTACCTGCACAATTATTGAAAAAATTCGGTCAAAATTCATTTGGCATTTATTTAAGCCATGCACTTTTCCTGAGCATTTCATCAAGATCATTTGATATGTTGCATATTGATAATCACTCTTTTTATTATAACTTCCTACTTTTTTCAGTCGTATTGATTACATCGTTAATATTTGTAATAATTATTAGTCGATTACCTTTTGGACGATTTCTTGTAGGCAATACCTATCGTAAAAATCTTAACCCATAAACAGCTAACTAATATGAACTCTGGAATTAAGTTCATTCTTGTTCATACAGTTAGTTGTTCATGATTTTTTCATGCCAGGGCGGAAAGTTTGCAAAGAAACAAACTTATGGCCAGACTGGCGCTCCGCCTCCTTTGGGCACTATTATTGCTGTATACCGTACATTCATTGGATAATAGAGAGCCAAGTTCGGGGATCCATCCCATATTTTGCCCATATTATAAACAGGTCTACTATCAATTAGAACTCCGTTCTTATCGGTCATATCCAGCATTATAATAAGAAGCTTCCGGCCCCAGTCGATATGGTCAGATTGATATATGTTTGACAATGGCTGAGAGGCATAGTATGTACCTGTCTTATTGAATGCCAATAAATCACGATTGGTACAGGCATGCTTTGGCTGGGTAATAGTATCCTGGAAAAAACATATCTGGTACTTAACGGTCTTCGTGCTCGGTTTAGTGAAAACCTGAAGCCTCTGATATACTGTGCCGTGCGCGTAATCGATTGGCGATATGAGGTTGTCGGGAACATAAGACGGGAAATTAAAGAAAGATGCTGACATTCCGGAAATAGCATTTAGCGGCGGAATCTTGGTGATCGTTGTACTGTGTTGATAATTCACATCGAGTACTACCAGTTGTTTATTTGACGGGGGTGTAGAACTAACAGTCAGTTTTGCTCCATTGCTTGTTACACTTCCTAAAGAATTCGATATGATTACCCTGAAAATGGCTCCATTATCAGACAATGTGGTTGGTTTCGTCGTGTATGTTGCGCCCGTCGCTCCCAGGATGTTCACACTATTTTTCTGCCATTGGTATGACAGTGGCGCAGTTCCTGTGGCTGTCACTCCGAACGTGGCAGTATATCCAACTGCAACTGTCTGGCCGGATGGTTGCGTCGTAATTGTGGGTGTTCCCGTTGTTGGCGGCGTAACAGATGCAGGAGTCAATGTTACATCATCAAAGAAATACTGATCCTCTGAAGCATCATAAGGAGCAAGCCAGAACATCAGGCGGGCATCAGTTACGGTCCCCGAAAAACCGGAAGACTTGAACTGGATAGAATAATCCTTCCATGTTGTGCCAAGATTTACCACATAATTCGATAGCCCATATTTGGTATAAGGTGAACCATGTTTCATTAGCGAAATCGAAAGATCATGGCCTGTGTTTGAATATGCTTTGAAATTCAATTGATAAAGTGTATCGGGTAAAAGTACAAGACCTTTCTGGAACAACTGGACGTTTGTCCCGGGCTTTATAATTTTGATATGTCCCGCATGTGAGCTTGCAACGCCCGGAACATCATTCAAGAACGACCCGGAGCCATCAGTATAGAATGACCAATAAGTTGTGCCTGACTCAAAACCAGGATTTAAAATTATATTCACCGGTGCGGCTGAGGATGGACCAGGGTAAACCGCCAAAAGCAGGATACAAATAAGTCCTGTATACTTTATCCATCCTATGTTTATTCTTAAAAATTTCTTCTCTAACATCTTTATTCCTTTCCTCTACTTCCAACTAAAATTATTGTAGATTAAATTCGTATCAGGTATGAATCTGTATAAGTATTTCGATGATTTTTTTGGATTATATTGAGTTTTTAAAGTTCAATGTATCTTATTTACAAATTTTATAGTTCATTCTCATCTAATTATCAATTTAATAACATTATATGTTTTTATTTTAATTTATAAGTTATGATATTGTTTTTACATAAAATATTATAATAAAAACAGCATAATTCATTAATTCGAATGCTGTGAGTGCTATTTCGGCCATACCGGTTCTCCACCGCCCGGTGCCACTATTATGTAAGTATATCGTACCTTCATTGGATAATACAGGCTAAAGTCCGGACTGCCGATCCATTTTCCGCTAAAACCATATCGATCGTCCACGGGCCAGCCTCTGCTATCTTTGACAATAAGCTCCTGTACTAAAAGAGCCCTGTCCCAGGAAATATATGGATACTGGAATAACGATGTCATCGATTGATTGGAATAGTAGGTACCTGGGCTTGAGAACTGCAGTTTAGAGGCCGTTGTGCATACCTGCTTATTTGCAAGAATACCATCCTGGAATACACAATGTTGATATTGCACTATTTTATTGCTTGGTTTGGTGATTACCTGGACCCTCTGGTAGGCTGTTCCATGTGCATAATCGATAGGGGAAACAAGGTTGTCTGGAAAATCCGGAGGAATTGGGAATGGTGTGAACGCTTTTCTTGTAGTATTATGGGTAAAGGTCACATCTAAAAAGATAACTTGTTTTTGCGCGGATATGACAGTCAATGTTGCTGCATTGCTGGTAACGCTTCCGACATTATTCGATACAATTACTCTGAAACTGGAACCACTGTCAGATAACTTTGTAGCTGGCGTTATATATGTTGCGCCTGTAGCTCCAATGATGTTCACACCATTCTTCTGCCATTGATATCTCAGCGGTGCTGTGCCAGTGGCGACAACTCGCATCGTTGCAGCACTTCCCAGTACGACTTTTTGGCTTATTGGTTGCGTGGTAATTGTGGGTTTTTCCGTTGTTGGAGGCGTAACAGATGCAGAAGTCAATGTTACATCATCAAAGAAATACTGATCCCCTGCAGCATCATAAGGAGCCAGCCAGAACATAAGTCGGGCATCAGTTACGGTCCCCGAAAAACCGGAAGACTTGAACTGGATAGAATAATCCTTCCATGTTGTGCCAAGATTTACCACATAATTGGATAATCCATATTTGGTATAAGGTGAACCATGTTTCATTAGCGAAATTGAAAGATCATGGCCTGTGTTTGAATATGCTTTGAAATTCAGTTGATAAAGTGTATCGGGTAAAAGTACAAGACCTTTCTGAAACAACTGGACGTTTGTCCCGGGCTTTATAATTTTGATATGTCCCGCATGTGGGCTTGCAACGCCGGGAACATCATTCAAGAACGACCCGGAGCCATCAGTATAGAGTGACCAATAAGTTGTGCCTGACTCAAAACCAGGATTTAAAATTAGATTTGTCGATACCGCTGAGGATGGACCCGTGTAAACCGCCAAAAGCAGGATACAAATAAGTCCAATATATTTCCAGTCCATGTTATTTCCAAAAATTCTTTTATTTAACATCAAATTCTAGTCAATGTTAATCTGCATAAATACTTCTATAATTTTTTCAATTATTTTAGATTTTTAAAGTTTATATAACCCTATATACAAATTTTATAGTTTATTATCTCCAGATTATAAATTTAATAACGTTTGACACTTGGATTTTTAAATCCAAAATATCAGGTTCTTACTATTTGATTTTCTGAGATATTACAGAATTAATACCTTTTTTCCTAAATCAACCACAAAGGGCACAGAGAAAAACGTCAAAGCTCTGTACTTTTGTGATTGATCTCCCCTGCAGTATCCATTAAAGCAATGGAGCAAGGACTATTTTGGCCATATTGGTTCTCCACCTCCGGGGGCCACTATTATGTATGTATACCGTACCTGCATTGGATAATAGAGACTAAAGTCTGGACTTCCGATCCATGTTCCCAGGAATCCATATCTATCATCCACAGGCCAGCCTCTTCCATCCTTAACAATGAGCTCCTGGAGAAAAAGAGCCCGATTCCATGAGATATTGCTATACTGGAATAATGATGTCATCGACTGATTAGCATAGTAGGTGCCTATGCTTGAGAATTGCAGTTTAGAGGCCGTTGTGCATACCTGCTTATTTGCAAGAATCCCATCCTGGAATACACATTGCTGGTATTGTACGATTTTCGTGCTTGGTTTGGTGATTACCTGGATCCTCTGGTAGGCTGTTCCGTGTGCATAATCGATAGGAGAAACAAGGTTACTTGGGAACCCGAAAGGAATACTGAATGATGAAAACGCTTTATTGGTTGTAGTGTGGGTATAGACAACATCTAAAAAGACAACCTGTTTTGGTGGCGGTGAAATAGTCAGCATTGCCGGATTGCTGGTAACACTACCTATTGTGTTTGTTACAACTACCCGGTATATCGATCCACTGTCTGACTGGATCGCAGGAAGAGTCGTGTACGATGCATTAGTCGCTCCTGAGATGTTCACACCATTCTTCTGCCACTGATAGATCAGTGGTGTTGTGCCCGAAGCTAATATGCTGAATGTTGCGGTTTGTCCAGTTTCGACTTTCTGATCCGCAGGTTGAATAACAATACCCAGCGGCATTACGGTATTATATTTTTCAGCTATGCTTTTCGTAATTGTTAGATCCTTATAGGCTGAATAAATTATCTTTGAATTTTGAGGGAATTCCGTCCCATTCATCAGACCGATCGTAAAATGCTGGGGGACGGTCGAAAGATACCCTACCGCAGGATTATCAGTCCTGCCAAAGCCAAAGACAGTTAATATATCCGTCTTAAATGGCCAGTATGTATCCTTTGATGTGTCATCTTCGTGATGTGCAGCGAACAATGAACGATTTACCGCAGGATCACTGAAATAAGCCCATTCATTGCCTGGAATATCTGTATTCCAACTCCGGTTAAGAAAAGTCCTTGTCCCATCGGATCTGACCATAAAGTCTTTATTTGGTTCCAGGGTCCCACCCGGTGTCCCCTCATAGAGGAACCAATAATTGTGATCAGCTTTTACCATGGTCATCGTGGCATATTGAGGGTAGATGTCCCATAAGCTTTCCCACTTTCCATCATTGGTAACTGAACGTATCCTTATCTTCATTGGCCCCCGGGATAGTATTGTACTTGTACAGCATGCAGTAGCCCATGGATGGAAGTATCCCTCAGGATTAACAGAATTGGGAATACCACGATATTTTCCATCCGGAACGGACGTAGTATAACTGATCCAGTCATTTCCAGATGCATCAAGCCAGCTTGAGAATCCGCCGGTTCCTTTCTGGAAGAAATATGTGCTCCCAAAGGCTTCGATCCGGTAGCTGTTTTGTCCCTCATCAGTGACATTATCGGTCAGTGTAATGAGAGGCGCTACTGAAAGAGGCGTGTAGGATCCCCCTGAAGTACCAAAGTAAAAATGATAATGCCTGATCTCGTTTGCCTGTGTGGTACCATTCATAATGAAAACGATAGTCCCAGACGCCTTGGTAACTGCATCGAAACCAGGGTCTTTATCGAACTGGAATGACACCGAATCATTCAATATTGTCCCCAGGCTGTCGGTTTCAACAACCCGGATCGAGTTTTCATCAAATGTGCCTGCCTGTCCATATACTCGCAGCATCTGTGTGAAGTTCACGCTCACATCAACTGGTTTCTCATATCGTTCAAACCCTGCAGGATCAACCGTGACAGGGACGCGGAAACGCCTTGATGTATCCCACCACGTTATGAGAGGCGCTTCGATTACCGTAAGCCTTACCTCATTGCTTGTTACACTGCCATAAGAATTCCGAACAAGAACACTGAACTTTGTGCCATTGTCTAAAAGGCTCATTACAGGGGTTATGTAGGAAGAGCCTGTTGCACCCGTTATATTTACGCCGTTTTTCTTCCACTGATAACTCAAAGGTTCAGTTCCGTTAGCTGCCACACTAAAGGTCGCCGCCGACCCATTGAGAATCGTCTGGTTCAAAGGCTGCGATATTATAACAGGGGGCGATATTGGCTTGGTGGTAAAGGTCATGTCAGAAGTATTTGCAGATTTTCCTCCACTATCGGTGGAGTTGATCTTATAATGATATGTGGTTCCTGGTTGTAGATTATTCAGGAGGATCGCATGAGATAAGACCATTATTCCATCATACACACTGCCATTCTCATAGGCTGCGCTCAATCCGTATGAAACCTTGCCAGAAGCCGGTTTGCTTGTATTCCATCGTACAGTTGCATTATTTTCATATACTTCAACCCACACATTCCTGATTTCAGGGAAGGGATCTTCCCTGGATAATGACCTGATAGTGACGTTCCCGAAGCTGACATTGGCATTATTAGCAGCGAGCAGGACTGAACCCTGTTTCAATTCTCCGGTGGGCCCATAACCACTGATGGTCCACTCGGCAGGTTCAGCCCTGTTCTGTTCCCATACCTTGAGGGAATAACGGGTTGTTGTTCCATTAGTCTCCGCCCTCATCTTGAATATATAGGGAACGCCAACAGAGAGATGTTTTCCACTCGTATCATTTGCGATAACTTTCATGTTGTTCCCGATGATCTGCAATCGATAGTCTTTGATCGAGGGTACCCATATGTATACACCCAGAGCGCCCAGCGGATACCATGCAGGTCTTGGTTGTTTACCTCTCCAATATGCAGGATAGGTAATGTTCCAGTCCCAGTGCCCCTGCCATCTGGTGATAAAACCAAAATTTGGACCAGAGAGTGAATTAAGAGGAGTATTGAGGGTGATCGGGGCTGTGATTTCAAAGTCTTTCCAGGTCATATCACCAATTGTGACCAAACGGTCATAACCTATTACGGCTGGACGGATACTGTTTGTTTCTTTGATCCATCGGCCATCCACGATCTGTGCCGCCTCCTGGATACTCGCCGTATCGCTCCAGTTAATGGTATAGTTTTTAGGCCATACATTGTTGCAGAAGTAATTGATCGATACAATTTCATTCCTTGAATTTCCTTTAGTATCTGCCGCTGTAATAACTAACTGGTTATCTCCGCAGAGAAGGTCAGTGTGGTTGATCTCTACATTAAAATCACCGCTTGATTCAAGACGGGTATCGGGTCCTATGGATAGATTCGTTATTATTCCATTGTTCAAGGAATAGTTCAAAGAGCTGACTCCGGATGCATCCTGCACATTGCCCAGGATGTTCACCCACTGCTGGGGAACACCAATTTGTCCAAAGGTCTGGTAATTCCCGTACCATAAAGTAATATTAGGAGGGGTTGTGTCCGGTTCAGGCGGAAAGACGAGTGCCAGTGTTACATCATCAATATAATACTGATCCCCTGCAGCGTCATAAGGAGCAAGCCAGAACATAAGGCGGGCATCGTTTACCGTTCCTGAAAAACCAGAAGTATTAAACTGGATAGAATAATCCTTCCACGTAGTACCAAGATTTACTACATAATTCGATAATCCATAATTCGTATAAGGTGAACCGTGCTTTATTAGCGAAATCGAAAGATCATGGCCTGTGTTCGAATATGCTTTGAAGCTCAGTCGATATAATGTTTTTGGTTCAAGTACGAGACCTTTCTGGTATAGCTGGACACTTGTCCCGGGAGTCAAAATATTGATATGTCCCGCATGTGGGCTTACAGGGCCCGGAACATCATTTAAGAATCTCCCTGCGCCATTGGTGGCAAATACCCAATTAGTCGTGCCTGACTCAAAACCGGGGTTTAATACAATATTAACCGATTCGGCTAAAGATGTAACCGGGTAAAAAGCCAAAAGCAAGATACAAATAAGTCCTGTATACGTTCTCCATCCCACTTTTATTCCTAACATATTTTTCTCCAACATATTTTTTCGTTTCCCCTGAATATTTATTTTCAACAAAAAAACGACAGGGAGGAGGTATTAAATAATCTTCTCCAGCACCACATTATCTATGTAGTAGATATCTCCTGCCGCTGCTAAACCAGGTGTTGTACTTCCCAAAAAGAATTGTAAACGTGCAGTGGTCACAGTGCCTGCGTTGTCAAATTCTGTCGTGAAAGTCTGCCAGGTATTGTTGAGATTGGCTGTATAAGCTGTTCCGATTGTAGAATATGGTGAAACTCCCAGGATCAGCCTTGCGATCATATCATGTCCTGTTGTCGAATATGCTGCGAAACTCAGGCGATAGTGTGTGTTTGGTTCCAGAGTTATACCCTGATATATCTGGATGTTAGTACCAATGCTGCTAATAGCAAGCTTTCCAGCATAACTTCCTTCATAGCCTGGTGCTGCTGCACTGAACGTCATGACGCCATTTGTGGATTTCGTCCATGGGGATGTTCCAGATTCAAATCCCGGATTCTTGATCATGGAAGACTTTGCTGCTGTCGTGAACTGCCATTCAAATACAGATGACAAATTATTGCCTGCAAGATCCACTGCACCGGTTCCAATTGTGACATTGTACGCTGTGCTGTAATTCAGGGAATCAGGGGTATAGATTAATTTGTTCCCGCTCCAGCTAAAGCTCCCTGTGGTTGCAGGAATAGTGGAGAATGCCGATTCAGCTGATGCGGTATTCATCGCTTCGCTAAAAGTCACAGTTATAGAGGAGCTATTCGCAACGTTAGTTCCGACAGGTGTATTCCCGGTTACAGATGGGTGAATTATATCCGGGATGGTTGTGAACTCCCAGGAATACGGGTTAAGCAGATTATTTCCTGCCAG
>CABMCA010000088.1 GCA_902384525.1 uncultured archaeon | reverse complement strand
GAAGAGGTCTACAATTTAAAACGCTTACATTCATCGATTGGCTACAAATCCCCAGTCGATTTTGAGAAGACGAAAAATTTAAATATGCCACCTTAACTAATTGTCCACTCGAAGGGGCGCAGTCCAATCTTTAAACTATGGCTAGTTTTTCTACGTTCAACGATTCGCTAAGCTACCGAAAAGGATATTACCTTTTCAGCTATTGCTTTTCCTCTATCTTCTCTTGTTCCTACGGTTTGCATGTTGTTGTTTTCATTATTGGCAAACATTTCATACCACAATAGATAATATTATTTATCATGATATTTAAATCTTACTATAGATAATATTATTTACCATATTATTACTTACGTCAAGTTTATATAATCTAAGATAATATTATCTTATATGAAAACAGAAAAAGCAATCCAAAAAAAAATTAAGATAGGAGAAAAAACATCCGAAAAGCTCCTTGATTATCTTAAAAAGAATCCAGATAAGACCGTCTATGATTTATCCAAAGACCTTAACTGGAGTACGGGAAAAGTTCAAAAAGCGTTATATCGTATAAAGAGAGATATCGGATTTGAACAATATATAGAAAGTGGACGGTTAAAGAAAAAATATTATGCAACTCTAAAAATCTTAACATAAAAATAAGCGATTCATATTATTAAGAAAAATTAAAATATAAGTGCAATCTATTAAAGAGTTTAAAAGGTGAAATGAATGACTTCCGAAATTGCCATAATGAACAAATATTCAATAGCTATGGCAACTGATAGTGCAGTTACAATGAGGCATGGGAATGGTGAAAAAATTAAGACTTCTGCAAATAAGCTTTTTGCATTATCTAAATATCATCCTATCGGAATAATGATTTTCGGTAATGCAGAATTTATGGCGATTCCTTGGGAAACAATAATCAAAATCTATAGAAAAAAATTGGGAATAAAAAAGTTTGACACACTGCAAGAATATGCTGATGACTTTATAGCATTTTTAGATAACGGAAATTCATTATTTCCTGAATCAATACAAAGGTTTTATTTGTTATCTATTGTTTATACTTATTTTAATTTTATAAATAAAAATATTGATACACAGTTAGACCTTGTTCTAACTCAAAAAGATGAAATTACTGAAGGTGAAGTAAAAGAAATAACATCAAACATAATAAAGGCGCATTATAAAGAGTGGGTCGAAGCAGATATTATCCCATCGTTTCCAGAAACTCATAGCAAAGATATTGCAAATAAGTACGGGGAGAATATCGAGGAGATAATAGACGAAGTGTTCCAAGAAACACCAATTACAAAACGTCATCGAAATCAATTAAAGGAGAGTGCTATTAACTTATTTACAAAATTTGCAAAAAATATAAACAGAACTGAAGGAAATTCGGGAGTCGTAATTGCAGGTTTTGGAGAAAGAGATATATTTCCATCTCTTAGAGCATATGATATGGAAGGAATTGTTCTTGGTAGATTGAAATATAAGCTGAGCCATCACGATGAGATAAGTTTTGAAAATGATGCATCGATTAATGCATTTGCTCGGAATGAAATGGTTAGAGCATTTATGGAAGGTATCGATCCTTCTTACATGGATGCTGAGCATGGGTATCTATTCGAATTATTTAATGAACACTGAAATGGTTATGAGGATTTTCATGAAAGAAAATAATGAAAAGAATAGAAAAAACAAGAAAAAATTAAAAAAATTTAGCTCAAAATTACTTGCTGACCATCTTGAAAAATGTGAAGGTTATAGACAACAATTTTATATCGATCCAGTTACAAGCGTTGTTGCAATGCTTCCGAAAGACGAACTCGCAACGATGGCAGAAACACTGGTAAATTTGACGTCTTTTGCACTAAAAGTTAAACTTGAACCCGAAACAGTAGGTGGACCTGTTGATGTTGCAGTTATTTCAAAAGGCGATGGTTTTATATGGATTAAAAGAAAACATTATTTTAAAGCAGAACTCAATCCACAATTTTTTGCCAATCATCATAAGGAGGAATTTGAAAATGCCAACCAAGCCGAAGAATAAGGATGAAAAAGTGTTCCGTTCTATAACACAAATAAGAAAAGAGTACTGGCCTAAGTCGTTCGAGAAACAAAAAGCTATAAAACCGAAAGATGCTTATGAGTTAGGAATCAGTTGGGCAAAGGAATCTATAGACAAACTAAAAAATGAATTAGAAAAATTGCAAGAACAATGAGTTCTACTGCCATCTTTTGTCAAATATAAGTCTTTAGGGAGTTTTTAAATGGGGGGTGTTTGTTTAAATAAAGTCACAAACAGCTTAACTCAACTTTTTGCACAAAAACTGGAGTACTATATACAGAAGCGACTATCCACACTAAGCTGTAGCAGCCGACTTTTGACAGCATCCAGAAATCCCTGAAACAACCTATAACTTGACATATCCGACGGATTTTGACACAAAAAATAACCGACGCAGACTTGACAGAACCACAAAATCGATCCTGGTGGGAATCCAATGGCAAAAATAATCGAAATGAAAGAATTGAGAAATAAAAATTATGTATTCAGGGACAGGGTACATGCAGGGGAACTCCTTGCCAGCAGACTGAAACCATACCTCGGAAAAGATTCCATAGTGCTGGCCATACCCTCAGGAGGTGTTCCGGTAGGAAATACTATCGCAAAAGAACTTGGACTTCAGATGGATTTAATAATCGTCAGGAAGCTCCCTATTCCTTACAACACTGAAGCCGGGTTTGGCTCTATGAGCTGGAATGGAGAGGTTAAGCTCAATAAGGAATTAGTAGAACAGCTTCAATTAAGCGATTCTGATATTGATCCGATTATCGCAGATGTCAAACGTGAGCTTGATAAAAGGATGGAAATATTCAGAGGAAAAAGACCTTTTCCGGAATTAATAAACAAGACAGCGATAATCGTGGATGACGGGCTGGCTTCAGGTTACACCCTTCTGGCAGCCATAAGTTCCGTAAAAAGATTATCTCCGGCAAAAATCATTGTCGCAGTTCCAACTGCTTCGAAAAACGCAATCGATCTTGTTGCTCCCTATGTTGATGAAATTTTCTGCCTGAACATCCGGGAGACGAGCATATTTGCTGTGGCTGATGCATATAAGGAGTGGCACGACCTTACAGAACAGGAAGTATTGAAAATATTAAGAAAATGATATTGATATTCACTGCTCCCGCTTTGTAGGATAACCTTTTTCCTTCCATGCTGTCATACCTCCGATAAGGTTATATATATTCTTAAAACCCCCGCGCGCCAGAATGCTCGCTCCAAGCCCTGACCTGTTTCCTGTGGAGCATACAGAAACAACAGGACGGTCTGATGGAACTTCAGACAGCCTTTTCTCAAGCTCTCCCACGTAGATATTCACAGTGCCCGGAATGTGACCCTCTGCATATTCCTCCTTATCGCGTACATCCGCCACAAATAAATCCTCTTCCTTCAGTTTCTCATTAAGACTTTCCACAGTATACAGGCCACTCTGTTCTAGCGGCATTCCGCGATTTATCCAGCCACCAATCCCTTCGCACAGATACCCTTTGACTTTATCAAGGCCAACCCGTGAAAGATATAGTTTTGCAGTCTCAATATCTTCACGCCTCCCGGTCACAAGCAGGACATCCCTTTCATAATCAATAATCCAGCCTGCAAACTGAGGCAATCCCCCGAGCCATATATTATACGAACCCTTGATGTGCCCGCCTGCAAAGAAAAGAGGAGAGCGGGTATCTACTACAATGGAGTTGTCCATAACGCCTGCAAAAGCGGGAGCATCCATGGGCTCGACCCGACTGAGCTCAAGCAAACGCGGACCATTCAGGTTATGATTCGCCATTCTGGCGAAATAAGGAGGCAGCGGAATATTTTCTTTCTTTTTTCTTTCGATAAATTCCTCACGAGTGAGTCCAAGCATGGGATTAGTAGCCCGCTCGTAGCCGATTGTGCTTATTGCAATATCTGACATTGTGCCGCCGCAAGCCGAGCCTGCTCCATGGGCAGGATACACGGTTGTTCCATCACCCAGAGAGAGGAACTTCCCATGCACAGAGTCGTAAAGTATAGATGCATATTCAGCGATCTTCTCCCTGCCAAAAAGATCTGTCCGCCCTACATTGCCATAAAAAAGCGCATCTCCGGTAAAAACAGCAAGGGGTATTTCTCCGGAGGACAGCACAAAGCTTAGGCTTTCCTGGGAATGGCCCGGTGTCTCAATAACCCTGATCCTTATGCCGCCGATATCGAAGGTATCATTCTCAGTTGCAGGCTCACCATAGCCAAAATTAAGTCTGCTGCTATGGATTATCCTGCAACCGGTTCGCTTTTCAAGTTCCAGCGACCCTATCAGGTAATCCTCATTGCAGTGGGTCTCAAAAACATACCGTATCCTGCAGCAGTTGCTTTTTGCGATCTTAATATACGAATCCACATCTCTTTTAGGATCGACTACGAATGCATTATTATCATTCCCTGCAATATAAGAGAAATGAGAAAGCCCTTTAGAAACAAGTCTCTCAATGAACATCCACTCACCTTAAGAAGAAATGATCACCACTGATATTAAATGTTGTCCTCGTTCGTATACTTGTGCCAATCGATAATGAACAATAGACTTTTATTATTCCAGACCAGTATTAATTATCATGAAAAGGGGAGAGAAATCATGAATGAAATCGCAGTTTCGGATGAGGACCTGAAAGGATACCTTGCAGCAAGAAGTTTTACCAGAGCAATTGGTGAGGAGATAGTGAACAATATCAAAGTCGGCATGACTGAAAAGGAGGTAGGGGATGTTGCCTCTCTGGTTTTCAATAAGAATGGTGTGAAACAGCACTGGCACATGCCTATCATTGGTGTGGGAGAAGGAAGCACAAAATTGAGGAGTATGTATGCTCTTGTATCGAGCTATTTTTCCGGACATAAGCGTATTTTGCAGGAGCGCGATATTATCTTAATAGACATAGCACCGATATACAACGGTTATCCGGCAGATTACACGATAAGCCATGTAATAGGGAGTAATCCTGATCTTGAGGCTCTGGCTGCATATGCGCATGATGTTTCGATCAAGATTGCCGAGTATATAAAAGAGGGAATGACCGTAGCAGATGTGTTCCACCGGGCACAGGAACTTATAGGCAAAAACCCTGATTATACTTTAGCATACCCTCCATTTGTTTCCATGGGCCATCGTTTATGCAGGATACCTCCGCTATGGCAGAAATTTCCTGAAGCCGGTCTTAATTATTTGCTCTTCAGAACCAATGGATCTTTTATTACATCAGGTAATAATACCCTGATGAATGGACTCTGGGTCATCGAACCTTACCTGATATATAAAGGGCGAGCCGCTAAATTCGAACAACTTGTATTAATTGGAAAGGAGACAATGATTCTATGATTATCCACAACATATTTATGTCTCAAAATCCATAATACTTTTGCGGTTAGTTATTGGTTAAAAGATTACTTATAGATCATATATTCAGGAGGTTATATATGAAGCCGATTATCACAGCAGAACTTGAGATTGTCGCCCTGGGGACTGGAAGCACAAGTATGAGCCCTTATATTTCCGAGGCTGTAAGAGCTATCGAAAATTTAGGTATTAAATACCAGTTAACTCCGATGGGGACGGTAATAGAGGTATCTTCCGTCGATGAAGCTTTCAATACAGCAAAAGCAGCGCACGAAGCGGTTATGAAAAAAGGCGCAAAGAGGGTTGTCATACACCTTACAATCGATGACAGAAAGGATGCTCCAAAGGATATGGACGAGAAAATAGAATCTGTAGAAAGTAAAATTTAGCCCGCTTCTGTTCAAGTAATCTAAGCATAGATACTATGAAACAGGAAGCACCCTGCTTGTAGGGTGATAGAGTTCACTAAAACTCATATCCAATTAATCCATCATGTGGTTCGACGCACTGCTCCTGTCTTTACAGTATCTTTTATCATTAATACCTGCAACGATCGCAGGTATTATCCTGATGGAGCTGTTGATAGAAATGGGGTGGGTCCAGAAACTTGGCTTTATAACTGCGCCCTTCATGCGCTTCGGGCATCTCCGGGAAGAAGTCGGCGTGAGCTTCTTTGTGTCCTTTGGATCCCCAACAGCCGGGAATTCAATGGTGGCAGAGCTTAACAAAAAAGGATTGATAGACGATAAAGAAACCCTGATTGCATCTCTTGTAACATCTTTTCCTGCAACGTTCATCTTTGTAAGGGATCTCACTCCCGTACTTGTAATATTGCTCGGGACTACAGGAATCATCTATCTTGGCATAGTTGTGGGAGTTGGACTTCTTCGAACAGCAATATCCCTTGCTCTTGGCCGCTTTCTATTGCCTCCTAAGAAGACTGCAATTATACATCAAGATATAAAGACGAAAAAATTCAGAGGTGCGCTGCAAAGTGCGATCTTATCTTCATGGGTTCCCCTGCGGAGTATAATCCCAACGATGATAATCGCTGCAATAATCGTATTTCAGCTTATCGATATAGGTTTTTTCGATATGCTATCGGCATATCTGAAAGACCTGCCTGTTCTGAAATCTCTTCCGGTGCAAGCTCTCCCCATCATTGCAGCATGGTTTGCGAGTAATGTCGGGGCATATACGATAGCAGGTAAGCTTTTAACTGATGGCATAATGACGTCAAAAGAAATCGTGATAACGTTGCTTCTGGGCCGGGTGCTTTCAAGCATGGTGCGCCTGCGATTCACCATTCCTTATTATACAGGGATTTTCTCTCCTAAATTGGGAATGCAAATAATGCTTCTCGCCACACTGATGCAAGAAGGATTAACCATAATTGTCATCGCCTTTCTTGCAGTCTTCTGGTAATCGTCCAGCCACACGATCACATGAGGATGAGATTCGGAAGATCTGTGCCAATCTCCATGGATGAGACTTCCTGAATGCTTTCTTTCATACCTGCACCGCTTATTCCGTATCCTTGTTAGTAATTGCAAAATAATTTTACTGCACATGGTTTTAAAATGATTATTATAATTACTAGTATTATGATAATGTTTAAATATAAAGATAAATAATTATTTCAGACTTAAAAAGGAGTCATTAAACCATGACAGAAAACAAAATATGTCCAGTACATAAAGAGGCATTGAACCGTCCAGCCTGTATGACAATATTGTCGGGAAAAGCCTCTTGCCCGGTATGTGGAAAAGCCATGTGCCCTAAATGTCACCGGCATAATGTTAGCCTTCGGTCTACTAGAGTAACCGGGCAATGGTCAATGGAGTAGAGCTACGCAAGCTATCACACTGATTCTATATGAGCCAAACGGCGCAAAACGCTCTGTCTCAATTCCATTATATCTTATGTGATCTGGATCCAAAATAAAAGGAAAAAGACAATAAAATTTATCACTTAATAAACCAATTTCATATTGGGGCGTTATAATAAATCTTGCGCCTGAAAAATTGGAGGTACAATGACTGATATGTCAGAGATGTTCAAGAAAATGGGACTGTTCGGGGTAGGTGTAATATCACTTACACAGGAAAAGATCGAGGAATTTTCACAGGAAATGATAAAAAAAGGGGAGATGAGCAGGGAAGAAGGGAAAAAATTCGTAAAGGAAGTTCTTTCAGAAAAAGAAAAACAGATGGAAGAATTTGAAGAAAAGATCAACGAGAAAGTAAAGGAAACCTTTAAAAAAAGCGGCGTGGTGATGAAAAGTGATATCACTGCTCTTGAGAAAAAGATAGAGAAGCTTGAAAAGACAATCGAGGCAATGACAAAAAAACAGGAAAATTAGATTATTCCAGGAATTAGATCGTGAACCTGCTGGATAAACAATACGTTTACGTGAGACGATACAGGCAAATCGTCGACGTAATGATCAAGCATGGTTTCGGATACCTTGTAGACAGGTTTGGGCTTCGCCCATTCAGGTCTTTGCGAGAGAGATTTTTCAGGCCCAGGCCTCTCAAGGAAGAAATGGTCATCCTTTCAGAAGCGCAAAGGCTTCGCCTGACATTGGAAGAACTGGGGCCTACTTTTATTAAATTCGGGCAGGTAGTAAGTACAAGGCATGACCTTGTCCCGGAAGCATACATAAAAGAACTCGAAAAGCTCCAGGACAGCGTTCCACCATTTGAATTTTTGGAAGCAAAAAAAGTTATCGAGAGGGAATTCGAGGAAAAAATCGAGGATATTTTCCGGACATTTGATCGGGAACAGATAGCTTCAGCTTCAATAGGACAGGTCTATCGTGCCACATTATACCAGGGCGAAGAGGTGGCAGTTAAAGTCATGAGACCCGGGATCGAGGATATTATTGAGACAGACCTTGTAATCCTTAACAGTATGGCAAAATTTGCGGAAAAGCATATTAAGGAAAGTAAATTTTTTAATCCTGTAGGTTTTATAGATGAATTTTCCCGGATCATAAGGCATGAGATCGACTATACCCATGAGGCCCAGAATGCAGATAGGTTTTACGCCAATTTCCAGGAAAGTGAGACCGTCAAGATCCCTAAAATGTACTGGGAATATTCCACAAAACATGTTCTTTGCCAGGAATTTTCAGACGGAATAAAAATTACAGATATCGATAAAATTGAGGCGGCTGGACTTGATAGGAAAAAAATATCAACAGAACTTGCAAATGCATATCTGAAAATGATATTTGAAGATGGTTTTTATCATGCTGACCCGCATCCGGGAAATATTCTTGTTTCGCGTGAAGGGGCAATTATCTTTCTTGATTTCGGGATGGCAGGACATATTGACCCCGTGCTTCGCGAGAGTCTCACAAATCTCATAATAGCGGTACAATTGGATGATATCGATTTTCTTATTGAAGCTTTATCTGATCTGGGACTTATTAGCGATTCAGGAAGCGAAAGTCTTGTGCTTCGGACTAAACTTGAAGAACTTTTAAACAAGTATTACAGCCTGTCAAGCAAATTCATTGATCCGACTGCGTTCCTTCGTGATTTAATCGACATTTTTTCACGAACAAAAGGCAGGATCCCGACGAATTTAATGCTTTTGTCAAAAACACTTATCATAAGGGATGAGATAAGCCGAAAGCTTGACCCGGATCATAATTTTGGAGAAATGACCCGGCCTTATGTCCAGAAAATGCTCAGAGAGCGTACAAAAGTTTCACATATATTAAAGAGTGCTGAAAAAACAGTAATAGATTTTGTTAACCTCATGAAAAATTTCCCGAGAAGGTTTAATCATTTACTTTCAAAAGCTGAAAAAGGGACACTTAAATTTGAACTCGAACACGTGGGGCTTGATGGTCTTGTCGAGGAATTGGACATTGTTAGCAACAGGTTGTCATTCAGCATGATAATTGCTGCATTGATCATAGGTTCTTCACTTATTATCCAGACCAGGATGTCACCGAACCTGTTTGGAGTACCTTTTCTTGGTATAATCGGGTTCCTTATTGCGGGATTTTTGGGAATAGGCCTTCTTATTTCGATAATCAGGTCGGGGAAATGGTGACCATGCAGAGGAAATTATGAAATTCTAAACCCGGAGAGTCAAAGAGTTTATAAAACCCTCTGCACATTTATATTACGTGGAAACAATCATAAAAGTACTTGAAAAAGAACCTGAAGTCCTCTTTTCTTTTGTTTTCGGCTCATATGCAAAAGGCACACAAAATGAAAACAGCGACATTGATATTGCTATTTATCTAATTGATGAGAGCCTGATTGAAAAAGATCCATTATATCCTTCAAGGCTTGCAATTAAAATTGAGAGAGAATTACCTGGAAAAAAGACCGTTGACGTAAGGATTCTCAATGGTTCAACCCTGAGGTTTCGAAGTCAGGTCTTAAGATTCGGAAAGCTCCTGTTCTCAAAAGATGAGAAAAAAAGAATTGAATTTGAAACATCCTCTTTAGATCTATATTATGATTTCAAACCCCACCTTGAAAAGTACGATGCTGCCAGGCGAGCGAGGATTGGAGTATGATCAGTAATGAGGTCATAAATGCCATGGTAGATCTCATCGAAGAGAATCTCAGGCTTATTGAGGAAATCAAAATGCAGGGATTTGACTCGTTCTCAAACAATTTCAGGGATATCCAGGCTGCAAAGCACTCATTGCAGGAATCCATAGAGGCATGTCTGGATATAGGAAGTCACATAATAGCTGAAAAAGGTTTCAGAAGGGCAGATGATTACAAAGATATTTATAGGGTTCTCGAAGAAGAAAGGATAATAGGCTCAGATTTATCTGCGAAGCTTCAGGAAATGGCTCAATTCAGGAATCTGCTCGTGCATAGATATGGTAAAATAGATACAAAAAGGATTTTCATCATAATGTCTGGAGATATCAACGATATCAAACAGTTTGTCAACACGATATTGAAATATATTTCCTGAAAAACTTTTAAGGAGAAAACACGCAAAATGGCAAACGAATCATTAACCATCATTATCAAAAGAAAACCCGTCCTTCTGATGATACTGGATGGCTTTGGACTTAGCGGGAAAAAAGAAGGAAATGCCATTGCAGCCGCAAAAAAGCCTAACATTGACCGGCTTTTTTCAACCTATCCTCATTCAACCCTTCAGGCATCAGGCATGTCTGTCGGGCTTCCTGTCGGCCAGATGGGAAATTCCGAGGTGGGGCATCTCAATATCGGGGCAGGAAGGATCGTTTACCAGGACCTGACAAGGATTACAAAATCGATTGGGGTGGGGGATTTTTTCAGCAATTCAATCCTTATTGATGCAATAGAAAATGTCAAAACAAAAGGCTCATCGCTGCATCTTATGGGATTGCTTTCAGATGGCGGAGTACACAGCCACAACACTCACCTTTATGCTCTTCTAAAACTTGCAAAAAAACATGGTATCCGGAATGTTTTCATCCATGCATTCCTTGACGGCAGGGATGTGCCCCCAAAGAGCGCCCTTTCTTATATTGCAGATGCGGAAAAAAGGATGAAAGAACTGGGAGGAGAATTTGCAACAATATCTGGCAGGTATTTTGCCATGGACAGGGACAAAAGATGGGAAAGGGTTGAAAAAGCATACGATGCAATGACCGGAATAGGAGAGACGGCGCAATCAGCCCGCCAGGCCGTTGAGAAAGCCTACGAGCGCGGTGAGAATGATGAGTTTGTCACCCCTACTATAATTTTGAAAAATAATGAACCCGTTTCTGTAGTTTCGAATAACGATTCTGTCATTTTCTTTAATTTCCGCTCTGACCGCGCCCGCGAAATAACCCGGGCATTTATTGATGATGATTTCAATGGCTTTAAACGAAAAATTTTTCCGCATACACATTTTGTGTGCCTGACGCAGTATGATGAGACATTTAAAGTTCCGGTAGCATTTCCTCCCGATTCCCTTAAAAATATTCTTGCAGATATCCTCTCCCATCACAATTTAAAACAGCTTCGCATAGCAGAAACCGAAAAATATGCCCATGTCACATTTTTTTTCAATGGCGGGAAGGAGACGCCTGTTGCTGGTGAGGAACGGATATTGGTGCCCTCCCCGAAAGTAGCTACCTATGACCATAAACCGGAAATGAGCGCTTATCCTGTAACCGATGAAGTTGTTAAGGCGGTATCATCAGGCAAATTTGATATAATTATCCTGAATTATGCGAATCTTGACATGGTCGGGCATACCGGGATATTTGAAGCCGCTGTGAAAGCCACTGAGGCTGTGGATAATTGCGTTGGAAAGGTGTTAGAAGCAGTAAGCTCGGCAGGCGGACTATTGATATTGACCGCAGACCATGGAAATGCCGAGCAGATGCTTGACGAAACAGGCGGGATACACACAGCACATACCTGCAACCCTGTGCCTTTCCTTTTTTGTGACGCCGGGATTAAGTTAAGGGACGGAATACTTGCAGATATAGCCCCGACGCTTCTTGAGGTTCTGGAAATTGAAAAACCTGAAGAGATGACAGGGACATCCTTAATATCACTATAATTTCAGTATAATATCATTATAATCTCATTATAATATCTTTATATACTTTTCAAGCACATTATTCATACATATGGATGCAGCAGGCGATTTGACCATTTTAAATGGCAAACTCACAATTCTTCTGGCTTTCGGGCATGGGGGAGAACTGGACAAGACCCAGTTAAAGAAATTCATCGGAACGGAAGTAATAGCAGAAAGATGGAACAAACCCATAGAAGTGGAACAGGCAGAAGGTGTGGCAGTAATTGTTGCAGGAAGTGAAAAAATCACATGCAGCGCAAATATTTATACCGATGTTTTTATCGCAGGCGTTTCGATACTTCGGACTGAAATAGAGATCAGGGACAGAATGCTTTTCAATGATATCCTGGTAGCCCTTCATTCAAATACTATCATTATTGAAGGACTGGATTTCCAGTCATTTGCCAATACGAAGATCAATGAAATCCGTGAAAAACTAAATCCGGGAAAGAAGATTTCATATTATCCTAATTTGAAAAGATATACACTTCTCAGGCTCAGGGAATTCACACCCAGACTTGACCAGAAAGGGTTGAAAGAACAATATGGTGAGATAATAACCCGTTTCCTGTCGGGTGAAACATCTATTCGAGCCCTTCACAGTAAGGAAATTACTGAGAAACTTGCAAATGACCTTTCCTACTATGATGAAGATTTGTTCCTTGCTTCAACAGAAGGCGTATTTATTTTGGGATGCGAGGATTACATCAAGGATTTGCGCGAGTTGCTGGAGCTTGCCATAACACTTTTACTTTTATTCCAGATTTATGACCACAAAATTGATTCTGAGATCGGTAACGCTTTTGATGCAATAAAAAAACTAAGCAGCTCCAGATATTATTTCCTGACCCAGGCACCAAGAAAACTTGAAAAATCACTCCTTAAAGTGAGCGAGATAGGGCTTGTGATACTTGATGAGATCGAAGATATAATGAATCCCCATAAAGTAACACAGGACTGGTATTACCAGTCAGCATATCAGAAGATGCTTAATACTCTCAAGGTATGGGATTTTGAAAAGGTTGTGCAGCATAAGATCGATTCGCTGCAAGACCTTTATACAACAGCAAGAGAACTTTCCTCGCAACAGCTTGCCATGTTGCTGGAGGTCACAGTAGTCATTTTGATCCTGTGGGAAGTTATCAGGCCTGCATTTGTTGGAGGTTAATTATTCAGTATCTTTTGGCTCTAATACTTCCTTGTTATATTTCTCAATGTAAATTATTTCTTTGATTCCGGTGTTATCGATCACTTCACGTGCGATCTGCCTTTTGGACATGAGCCATCTCTGGCTATATGTCATTTCAGGTTCGATCTCAACTGTTGCCGTGCCATCATTTAAATGGACAGGCAGATCTTTTCCGACATATAACCCGATGAGACCTTTTACCTTGCCCTCGTCATCTTCAATTTTCTCTTTTATTTCATAGTCGTATATTACGGTCTGCCCTGCAAGGAACCTGTTAAAGTCAACCTGCACCATCCTGCCGATTGCTCTTATTACAACTCCCGGGCGGCCATCTACCTCTACAGGCATTCCAACCTGGACCCTCTGGGTGAACTTTGTAGCTGGTATGCTTTCTATAAGTTCAGGATTCCTCTGGCCGAAGGCTTTCTCGGGAGGAATCGTTACGCTTCCGGTGTATCCAACTTCTTTTCCCACAAAATCTTCGTCCAATCCTGCAATTGTATGCTTTGCACCTACTATGACGACATCTCCGCCGTATTTCCCCTTTTCATTATAAATGCTGTTTGCTTTTGCAACATCTTCTTCGGTCGTGTCAAAAACGCGGCCTTCATCCGTTTTTCCAGAATATGAAACTCTTATAAAATCGCCTTTTTCAATAGCCATAATAAATCATGTCCTTTTTTTGCGTTCTTGATGTATCAATGGTATAAAATACTTACTTACTGAATTGTTTGAAAAGTTTCTGGGCAAATGTAAGTTCCAATTCACCCAAACGTATTAATAATCACAATATACATCTATATTTGTAATGACCTCAGAAAATCTGATACGTGCAGCAATGGAATCTGATGAAATCTTCATCAAGGAATTCCATAGAATAATTAAGGATGAACTTCATTCCACAGCAGCGGATTTCAGCGAAAAATCAGGTATTCCCGCAAGTACAATATATAAATTATTATCAGGCCAGCGCGAACCTAACATTAAGACATTGAGGCAGATCGTATCAGTGCTTCGAAAAATTGAAGGGACAGAAAAAATTGAGTTTATCGCCGTTATCGCGGCCCGCCCGGTCCTTGATTATATCACCGAGAAAAAATTAAAAGTAGCTGGAAGGCTCCTCACGATCAGGGAATATTCTGCCACTTCTATGGAAGAAGCTATTATCGCCGCAGTAAAAGCTGAAAGGGATGGCGCAAAGGCGCTTGTTTGCGCTCCTATTGTGAGCACAACGGTTGAAAAGATATTGCGGATTCCGGTTACTTCGATAATGCCAAAAGACAGCCTGATCGAAGCGATAGAACTCGCAGCGAAAAAGATGGGATAGAAGATGTTGAATTGTTAGACATAGATTTGCATCATGTTAAACCTGAGTATATTAAAAAAGAAGGAGGTGGGTGAACCACCTCATTGTTCATTTCATGGACTCGAAAGTGACTTGAGGTACTCGACCACATCACCTTTTTCTTGATCGGATAGATTTAATTTTAATAATTTGTCGTAATGATTTACTACGTCCAACAGTGTATTAAATCGCCCATCATGGTAGAAGCGGCCTTTGTTCTCAGGTTTCATGAATTTACCGTTTTCTCGAACAAATATTCCGCCAAGATTCATAGTCTTGTAGAGTCCATCAGGCGCCCTATCTGCCTCGAAACTGTCAATACCAATTTCAGATGGCTTATGTAGATTCCACCCGGGCTCAGTCCATATTGGCTCGGAATGGCAGTTGTTGCATTGTGCCTTTCCGCTAAATAGTTCATCCCCGCGCGCTGCAGCGTCTATATTAAAGTCTATGCCTGGCTGCGGCACTGGCGAAGGAAGGGAAAGCTGATAGAACTGAAGGGCAGGGAGTTTAGAGGTTATCTGGTCGTCATCAGGATTGGTTTTCAGATGTCCGAATTTGTTAGCAGCAGCTATCGGGAACTTTGAAGCATTGTCCAGTCGAGGATCGAAGAATGTTCCTTTCCCGTGCATTTCAATATTGGCAACAAAGGCGTTCCAGTAAGGAACGGAACCCCATGCACCGGTCCAGGTGACCTGGTTAAAACCAGCCAAACCATAAGCATTCGGGATCAGAGTAGAGCCCGACACATTAGTCCCGGTTACAACTCCGTCAGTGACCTGTTGAGGATTAAATGCTTTGCCGTCCAGGAAAAGCTCGGCATCGAACTTCCCAGGTCCCCAACTGTTAAGAACAGTTCGCACCGTAGTTTCATCCGTACCCAGAAGATTGGCGACAGGTGACAGGTCGGGAGAAAGATTTACAATCGCACCGACATTGAGATCGCGGTTTGCCCAACCATCAAGTCTGTGACCAATACCTGGAGCAAGCGAATCATCGACCGTGGAATGACAGATGGCACATGTGATGCCTATTGTGCTCAGTTTCCCATTATTATCAAATGAACCGTTAACACCTACAACTGCATTAAGTTTGAGCAGAGCAAGTGTTGTAGCGGGGTCATCGAGATTGACACTGCCTTTCTTCAAATCTTTAATAAGATTTTGTGGTAGTGCATCTACATCAACTTTTAACCCCACAGCCAGTGCGGTTTTCGGAGATACATTGGCAACGCCCTGATGCAGCTTGAGCGTGCCTCCCCAGAATGCTTCATCCCCGAAAGTATCAAAGCGGAAGATATTTTTCCCTTGCATTAACATTTTATCGGCATTTTCTGATATCTGGTCTCCTGTTACTGTCTCCGTCGCATTCAAGGTTAACCGAACATTATCAATGTAGTATTTATCTCCCGCCTTTGCAAACTGTGCAAGGTAGAACATAAGACGTCCGTCGTCCACCGTCCCGGTGAAGTGTTCCGTGTCAAATTCGGTCTCAAAGGTCTGCCAATCCTTGGTAAGGTTGAAATTTTGTTTTAAACCATAGTTAGTATACGGTGAACCGTGTTTTAATAGCACTACCCTTACATCATGCCCTCTCGACGATTTAGCCGCGAAACTTAACTTATAATGAGTATTCGGTTTCAGCGTTAATCCTTTCTGATACAGCTGAACGTTGGAACCGCCACTTATTATTATAATTTCTGATGCATTATTTCCTTCGAACCCCGGGGATATTATATTAAACCTTCCTATTCCGTTCGTGAAAAATATCCAATTCTGTTTGCCAGATTCAAAACCCGGATTTTTAATAATATTTATTTCTCTTGCTTTTTCTTTTACAACTATCTCAGCGCTTCCAGTTACCGATCCATTCGTTGCATTTACCATTGCGGTCCCATTTGCAATTGCCGTGAATGTGGTCGTTGCATTACCATCCGCATCTGTCATTGCATCATCCGGAGATACAGTTCCAATAGCTGTATCACTGCTTGTCCAGGTTATGTTAATCCCTTCCATCGGATTACCATTTTGATCCACTGCCGTTGCAGTAAATACCGGACTATCTCCAATAGATAACATGGCAGTTGATGGTGAAACGGTTATTGCTGTCAAAACTGGAACAACTACTTGTGATACAGCAATAGTGCCAAATAATCCATCTTGCTCTTTATTTATACCTGCTGCAAAGAACAAAGTATTTGAAGATCCGGCATTTGCATCATTTCCAAATCCTAATCCCCATAGACCATCTATTACAATAGGTTCATTGCTTTCGTTTTCAAGGAGACCTTTAAATGATCCATCATCTGCATCAAACGCCGAAATTTGACCACTTCCAAAGTTGCCAATTAGCAGGTCGTTGCCAAAATTACCAAAATTCTCAGGAGCCATTGCAGCCCCCCATGGTGCATTCAACCAATCTCCATGTTCTAGACGCATTATTAACTTTCCATCCGGGTCAAATATGTCTACATATCCCAATCCTGGTCCGTCGACTTCGTCGTGTTTAGCATCATCTAGTTGTGCAAAAGTTACTACCAGATTTCCATCTACCATTTGTATATTGAACGGAGCAAATCCTGCAGGAATTTGGCTATCTACAAATGCAGACATGTCCATTGTCACAGGTTTAAAATCTGTATCAAATACATCAATCCTTCCTTGCCGGAAATTTGCTGCATATAGGAAAGTTCCATTGGAATCATTATCTATAGTTACACCCTTATAAACAGCGTCTGGAGAGTTATTTACCATGAGAATCGCTTTTGTAGGATCTACATTAGGATTCCATGATGAAATTGTTCCGTCTTCCGTCACAAAAACGAATTTTGCTGGATTTCCAGCAGTTATATTGAATACAGATTCAATGTTTGCAACGATCCCTGTCGGAGTGGCTGAATTATTATCCAAACCAGGAACTGTAACAACTAAAGGATTTCCTACAGGAAAAGGTGTCCCATTTCCATTGTAAACCGTTGAAACTCCCATGCCATTATCAGCAACCCACCATGGACCTGTTGGAAGGTGGGCAATTCCCCAGGAATTCACGAGGTTAGGATCCGTAATTTGTGCAAGATTGGGAACATCAGAGACCAGATTTATCTGTTTTAATTTTGTCTGTTCTTCAGGCGGCAATACTATTACCTTTCCTTTCATCCCCATTTCGTCGTGAATAAGACATAGATAGTCATATGTTCCTGGTTTCGTGAATGTCAAAGTGTAATTCTGTTCCGGGGAGAGAATGCCAGAACTAAAGAAACCCGTACCATTATAGACGCTTCCACCTGCGGGTGCTGCTGCAACAGGGTTTATGGAGAAATTGGATAGTATGAATTCAGGTACAGGTTGTCCGGCGACCGGGAATGTCACTGTATGAATCATCATAAAATTCATCTGGGTCCAGACAATCGTATCATTCATATGTATCGTTAATGGATCAGGCGTAAAACGCATGTAACCAGCATAGTTCTGCTCAACATCGCCACAGGCGATCGGCGTAGCACCCGAACCAGACATTGTAGGACCCTGGTGCACGTTGACGAACCAACCGCGTCTTTGAATTGCAAACCATGGAGGGCCATTGATTATTGTGGTATTGGTGACATTACCTTCGGCGTCGGCTGTTAAATTATTCAAAGGGTATACTATTGGTCCTCCAGCTTCGCAGGTACCTGCATGTATATGCTCAGGATGGACGCTGTTCGGAGCGAGCCCGGAAAGCTTTACCTGAACCTCTATCATACCCGGCCCGATAACGTTCAATGCAACAGATCCGTGTGCCCCCGAATTATTCTTTTGGGACAAAACCACATCCGCATTCATTGGCAATGGTATATCCGCATCTGCCTGCCATATAGTCGTGCCGTTCGGTCCAGGAGCGGAACTAACACTCAGATTATCCACCAGGTGCTGTCCGGAAACCAGGTCTGCCTTTAACTCCTTCATACCCTGTGTATCATACTGATCCTGCGTGAACGGATATGAGCTTCCATTAGGCTGCACTATGACGACTCCTCCCATTCCGGGATGGAGAAGACACTGGTATGTATATACTCCAGGCTCTGTAAAGTTCAGTGTATAGTTCATGCCCGGCAACATTATGCCTGAACTGATATGACCTGTCCCGTTATAAATAAAGCCGCCGATAGGAAGTAATGTAGCCGGACTGCCGGGTTGCGGGATGGGGTCCCCACTCAGAAAACTTACTGTATGGGGTTCACTTGCTCCAAGTGTCCAGTTTATTCTGTCTCCTTCATTAATTGTGATGACACCTGGATAGAATCCCAGACCTTGCAGACTCATATCGGTTGTTTCCCCACCGACAAGAACATGCCAGGTAGTCTCCTGGGCTGTTGCGCTGCCTGATAGAAGTATGAGCACCATAATTATTGTTCCAATCGCTATTTTTAGAGTAAAAACACTATTAACAATATTTCTTAACATATTACCACTCCTTGATCGAGCCCTCCATAAGTATATATTTTGAGAAAGCCCCATAATATAAGGGAGCTCAACAATATATAAGCCTTTCGGATTAATTAATAAATCACTTTTAATAAATCATTTGCCATTTTATAATAGAGATAAAAGAACTTCTTTTATCTCTGAACTACCCCTTGATCCTTTTCAACCTGAACGTATTCTCGCGTTCCATCTCTTCAAGCCTCAGCACAATGAAATCCTTGGCTTCACCAAGCTCAGGGATGACCTTGAACTCAAGAGCATTTACCCTGCGCTTTGTTTTTTCGATATCCTCAAGCAGTTTCTTCATTGTTGTCTCGATCTCAGCGGCCTGGATTATCTTCTCAACAAGAACCTCATAGGAATCAACGGCTTCATCAATACGGGAACTTGTGCCGATAATACCGTAACCATGCTCTGAAAGGTTCTTATGTACGCTTGAAGCTTCGATTTTCGGGACAACTACTCCCATTACGTTCTTACTTTCAAGTTCAAGTTTCGGATTATCCTTAAGGGCAAAAGCAGTGGATTTCACAACTATCACGCCATCGACCGATTTGGCGATCGATAGCTTCTGTGTTGCAAGAGTGAACTGCTTCTCAACTTCACTTCTAATGTCTTTTGCCTTCTCAAGTATCTCGAAAAGTTCAAGGATCAGGCCATCCCGCTTCATTTTAAGAAGCTTATGACCGCCCTGGCTGAGCTTGATCTTCTTCTTAAGCTCGATAAGCTCCGAACGTGTTGGTTTTATATTGTCCTTAATGGCCATACTACTCTTGCTTTCCTTCCTTTGCCTTATGGGCAGGATGATATTTCTGGATATACTTGTTGTCTATTCTTGTAAGTTGTGCTTCAGGTAGTTCTGCAAGCAGTTCCCAGCCTATGCTTAGTGTTGTCTCTATGTCCCTGTTCTCATCAACACCCTGGCGCACGAACCTGTCTTCGAACATGTCCGCAAATTCAAGGAATTTCTTATCCCTGTCGGAAAGCGCATCCTTGCCCACGATAGCAACTAAGCCTCTTAAGTCCTTGCCTTCAGCATATGCGGCATAACACTGGTCAGAGACGGCTTTATGGTCTTCCCTTGTTCGTGTTGCGCCAATTCCTGAATTCATCAGTCTTGATAATGAGGGCAGTACATTTACAGGCGGATATATTCCTTTCCTGTGAAGTTCCCTTGAAATGACTATCTGGCCCTCTGTGATATATCCTGAAAGATCAGGAATCGGGTGTGTGATATCGTCACCAGGCATGGATAAAATAGAGAACTGGGTAACTGATCCTTTTCTTCCCTTTACTACGCCAGCGCGTTCGTATAATGAGGCAAGATCAGTGTACATGTAACCCGGATAACCTCTTCTTCCCGGAACTTCTTCCCGGGCAGCTCCCATCTGGCGCAGCGCTTCGCAATAATTCGTAATATCCGTAAGGATAACCAGTACATGCATATCATGTTCATATGCAAGATATTCAGCCGCAGTAAGTGCAAGTCTTGGCGTGATCAGACGTTCAACAGCCGGGTCATCTGCAAGATTCAGGAAAACCACTGCCCGCTCAAGCGCGCCTGTGCGCTCAAAGTCAGCCATGAAATACTGGGCTTCCTCATTGGTGATACCCATTGCAGCAAATACTACTGCGAATGGTTCATTTGATCCCCTGACCCTGGCCTGTCGCGCGATCTGGAGTGCAATCTCATTGTGAGGAAGACCTGAACCTGAGAAGATCGGAAGTTTCTGTCCGCGAACAAGCGTATTCATTCCATCGATCGTGGATATGCCTGTCTGGATAAAATCCTTGGGTGGAAGGCTTGCGTATGGATTGATAGCTGCGCCTGTTATTTCAAGCCTGTCCTCTGGAACGATGCGCGGCCCGCCATCTAAGGGCTCACCAGCTCCTGATAAGATCCTTCCAAGAAGGTCTTTTGAAACCGGCAGCTTGATCGTTTCGCCTGTAAACCTGACACCGCAATCCCTGTTAAGGCCGCCTGTTCCTTCAAAAACCTGTACTACAACGATATCATTGGAAGTATCCAGTACCTGTCCTCTCTTGGTGGTCCCGTCAGGAAGATTGATATTAACCAGTTCATTGTAACCAACCGGTTCTGTTTTTTCTACAAAGATAAGCGGGCCTGAGATCTGGCTGATTGTCTTGTATTCTTTTGTCATGTTACTTACCTCTTAGTTTTGCAAACTCATCTTCCATGGTTTTCAGTATCACGCCAAGCGCGGTGTCAAATTCTTTCTCATATTTGACTTTGGCAAGGTCGTCTTTTGATTTCAATTTCATTATATCTTCAATAGGCGCACCGCCATCCAGTGCATTATGGGCTTTATCGCCCCATGACATGATAGATTTCAATAATTTGAATTGCTTATCCATCGGGCAGAACGTATCAACTTCATGGTAGGCATTCTGCTGCAGGAAATATTCACGGATCATCCTTGCAACCTCAAGGGTCAATTGCTGGTCTTCAGGAAGCGCATCTGAACCCACTAACTGGACAATTT
>CABMCA010000087.1 GCA_902384525.1 uncultured archaeon | reverse complement strand
TTTTATGATTAAGAATCTGCCACATACAACACAATTTTGTAGTTCAGGTTTATAGATAGTTATACTCCCCATATATAGTAGAACTACTCTTTGAATATATATGCTAATTGGTTATAGAAGCTATGGAGTGTATTAATCTTTTGTAAGATTCTAATTTCTGTGCTGCGTCCAAAAAAATCGGTAATTTCAAATAATATCACTTAACATATCTCTGTATATTAAGATATCAAGATCAGAGTCAAATTTATGCCCCGTCTTCCCCCAAACCAGCGCCTGACAACAAATTTCCCTGTCCTTCATTTCGGAAAAGTACCGGAATTCGATAGTAAGACCTGGGATTTTCGTGTTGAAGGGCTTGTTGAAAATCCCGTCAGGCTGACATACGATGAATTGCTCGCGCTTGAAAAAACGGTGGATGTAAGCGACTTTCATTGTGTGACAGGATGGAGCAGGTTTGATAATAAATGGGAGGGCATTCGATTCAGTGACCTGGCAAAACTTGTAAGACCAAAAAGCAATGCGCGGTTCGCTACAATTGAGGCTGAGGGTGGATATACAACCAGTCTTGCACTTTCTGAACTTATGGAGCCTGATGTCATTCTTGCATACAATTTTGAGGGAAAGCCCCTTGAACCATTACATGGCGGGCCGCTTCGGCTTGTCGTCCCGAAAAAATACGCTTACAAGTGCGCCAAATGGGTGAGAAAAGTTGTATTTACGGAAAAAAAGGAGTTGGGCTTCTGGGAGCAAAGGGGATACAGCGACAGCGCAGATCCGTGGAAAGAGGAGAGGTATTCGTATTAAACTGAATACAAAGAATATTTTGATTGACTTTAACTTGTATTTTCTGCAGTTGCATTCTGTAATTTCTGATGTTTTGCAATAAGTTCTCTGACAGTTGAAACTAACTGAACTGGAACTTCCATTGCAGTTTGAGTTCTGTTCTTGAAAGCACTTTCATCTTCTTCCATAGCTTCTTCCTGGGTTTGTTTTTCATAATGAGAAATAACCATTTTCACCCTATTCTCGTCCCAACCTTTTGGAAGTTTATTTTTCATTTTTTCTTTTGACTCCTGCGTTTATATGCTATTAATGGTTTGCCTACTAAATCAAAGGCAGTAATTATAAAAATACTTTTTGGTTCATTATCAAGAACATAAATAACCCTCAAATAACGTCCGGCGCGGGTTTGACCAATAGAAACCCTTGAACCATCTTTACCTGAGCGATCTTCTCCTGGCTTCAATAAAACATCTTCTACCTCATCTTCAGATACATTATGGTTATAGATATGGGGTTGATCTGTTTCTGGATCGATGTAATAACGAATGTTCATATGATGGCCTTTTTTGCCCTTCATTCCCGCAACGTATTGTGGTCCGAATATAAAGATGTTGCGAGCAAGTGAAACGCAAAGCAGCCTTTTTGATCTTGGTGGATTGTTGATGGATCTTCAGGATTTGCTTGCCTGTAAAGTTGATGTAGTGACAGAAAGGGGCTTAAGACCACGGATTCGTGATCGGGTACTTAAAGAGGCTAAACCTCTATGAGAGAAATGCGCGAAAGACTGGATATCTTAGAGCATGTCTGAATATTTATTCTGGACATGATTTACAGGATGGACAGGATTAATTTCCATACTGTAAATCATGTAAATCCTGTCCAAAAAATGCATCTGAATACTCACTCATAACCAATTATGTGCATCGAATCGGTGTGAAAACCAAATGTAGATCAAATTTTCAGACAAGCTTTTAGAGATTTGTTGCATAATAAGGTTTATATTATTATAAATACTATTCGTCAGATAACGAACAAACCATTTCCTTTATTCAACACAGCAATAAAAACCCAAGGTTTTTATACTTTCTGCATTTTTAATGAGTAAGAATGTTGGCTATACTTTTAAGGGCCGTAAATTCAGGAATTGGTGGTAAAATGATATATGATAATTCAACTGTGAGGATATTCGCCTTCTGCATTTCGTTTGAAATCTCGATTCTTAAAATGGTCTTAGCTAGTCCTTCTAGGGCCGGAGGAAATAAACATGGTAGCAAATAATATTAAAAGATTTAGAGCGCTGTTAACTGTCGCCGGGATCGCGCTGTTTTTGCTGATGAGTGCAGGCAGCTCCGCGGTGCAGGCTTCGGTACAAGTCACATCTTTAGGAACTACACAGAATTTCGTTGCTCCTATTGTAGGAATACAGTACACGACTTGCCCAATAACTGGAGTTCAAGCAATGTCATGGACAGGGAGATATAGTGATTCTACAGCCGGAAGATGTGAGGGAACAGGCGGTCATACTGGTGTTGATATAGGATCTTCAAAAGGAAAAAATGTTCTTGCTATTGGTTATGGCAAAGTCGTTACAAAGAATACAGATCTTACGAATAGTGGAGGCTGGGGAAGATATATTGCAATTCAGCATGACCATGTTTCTTATCCGGCTAATGGCGCATTAGATGCATGTAATGATTGTACAATTTATTCTTTCTATGACCATCTTCTCAGTATTGATCCGAGTGTGGTAGTAGGAAAAACTGTAGAACGCGGTCAGCAAATAGGCATAATGGGCGGTTCAGGTTTCACCGAAGATGCATTTGACACTCACTTACATTTTCAAATACAACCAACTAAATCACAGTATTGGTCTCACTATATTGACTCAAGTGGAGCAACTAAACCTTATCCTGTATTTAATGCAGGAGTTTGGCTCGATAGTACATTGACAGAAGAACAAAGACAATATGCTGTACAAGATGTAAGAACTTATACAATAAATCCTCTTTGGCTAGTTCAAAATGGAAACTACATTTCAGATAATCTTATCACGAATCCAGGATTTGAATCTGGAAAGACTTCATGGTCATTCTACACAAGCGGGACAGGAACTTTCACCACAGCATCCCCAGGTTTCGTGGGAACAAATGCTGCAAAGCTTTCTTTAGGTAGTAGTGGCACAAACATACAGCTCTATCAGACGGGGATAACTCTTGAACCGAATACCCGTTATCGGCTGAGTTTTGCGGCATATTCTTCGACCGGGCATGATGTGAAGGT
>CABMCA010000086.1 GCA_902384525.1 uncultured archaeon | reverse complement strand
ATTCCATAGGAGCAAAAAGGGTTGATTCGGCTACATCCGGGGATCGTGAAGTCCAGCGCACATTGATGCAGCTGCTTTCGGAAATGGATGGATTCAATCCAAGGGGAAATGTCAGGATCATCGCTGCGACCAACAGGCCGGATATTCTTGATCTTGCTCTTCTTCGCCCGGGAAGATTTGACAGATTCATCTCTATCCCGATGCCAAACAAGGATGCCCGGAAAATGATACTTAAAATTCATTCCAGGAAAATGAAGCTATCAGAAGAAGTTGATTTTGATGAGCTTTCCTCGCTCACTGATGGTGCCAATGGTTCGGATCTGAAGGCGATCGCAATGGAAGCAGGAATGTTCGCAGTAAGGGAGGAGCGTTTTGGTGTTGGAATGGAAGACTTCCAAAAAGCCATCAGGAAATTATTGATCGCTCCTGCAAAACTGAATCTACATTCAGAAGGCATGTTTGCCTGAAATTAGAAGATAATTATGGAATATATTTTAAATATTTTGGACTTCCTGACAAGAATAATTTTAGTCAGTATAATGTTCTTGATCTTTTTTAAGCTCAGGAAAATAGATAAAGAGATATTGAAGTCATTTATATATTTGCGATTTGATAAAATAAGGAGCGCTATGAATATTGTGATGATCTCATCTCCATTTTTTTTAGCTGCCTCGGTTCTTGAATATCCGGGATTTGTCCGGATGTACGGCGAAAGTAGAATTCATTTTATTCAAGACATTCTACTCATTTTTTTCCAAACAGTGGTAATCTATTTCTTAGTAATTGTTTATAGGGCAATGAATTAGCTGAGGAATTAATGGAAACGATCGCGAATATGCTTGAAAAGATCCTTGACGACCTGCAGTCAGTGGGGGGTGTCGAACTTTGCGCAATTGTTTCAAAACAAGGGTTACTTATGGTTTCCGGGGAAGCAAGTCCGGAACTTGATAGTGAAGCATTCGCTGCTTTAACTGCTACGTTATATATGTCGGCTGAATCTACCACAATACGATTGAGTAAACAGAAACCCAAATCCATAATTGTTGAAACAAGTAATAAGCAGTTAATAACATATGCAGCCGGCCCCGATGCTTTGATAGTTGTTCTTGTGGGGAACGAAGGTTATATCGGCCTTATCTTGAGTGAGATAAAAAAAGCCGCAGAAAAAGCTATTAATGTCATATAAAAACCTCGAAAACTTTAAGATTGAACAAGCCAGATATTAACCGGGAGTACAATATACAATCTACAATGAACGCTAAGTTTACATTATTGAGTCTAATAATTCTGCTTGCAGCCGGATGCATCACAAAGGAGGATAACAATACGGAGAAGATTTCGATTTCAGCAGATGGATTTAAAGAGGGGGACACGATACCTGACGAATTTACGTGTAATGGCAAGGATATTTCACCTTCACTTTCCTGGGAAGGGATACCAGCGGGGACAAAAAGTATTGCGTTGATAATGGATGACCCGGATGCTCCGGGAGGGACATTCGTACACTGGGTGCTATATAACATACCTGCCGGGACTTTGAAGCTGCCAAAAGGCATGACACTTAACCTTACAGATGGAACAATGCAGGGTATGACCGGTTTTGGAAAACCCGGATACGGAGGTCCCTGTCCTCCCCCCGGAAAACCGCACAGGTATTATTTTAAGGTGTACGCGCTGGATATAAACCTTGTACTGCCGCCGGGCGCTTCAAAGAATCAGCTTGAGAGCGCCATGAAAGGCCACATACTGGCAAAAGGTGAACTGATGGGTAAATATCAGAGATAATTGATAGGAAAATATATCACCTATAGCAGTAAATTAAAAGGTAAGGGTTAAAAAAGGTGAGATCATGACCACACAGGATAATTTAAATGAAGCTTTTGCTGGAGAATCACAGGCTAACAGGAAATATCTTGCTTTTGCTGAAAAAGCCGAGCAGGAAGGCTATAAGCAGGTAGCGAAGCTATTTCGCGCAGCTGCTGACGCTGAGACCGTACATGCCAAGAACCACCTGCGGGTGATGGGGGGCGTGGGAAAAACAATGGATAATCTTAAAAGCGCAGTATCCGGGGAAACAGCGGAATTCAAGGACATGTACCCGAAATTCATCAAGCAGGCAAAAAATGAACATGCATCGGATGCCGTGATACTCAGCTTCGATGTGGCAAACCAGGTAGAAAAGATCCATGCAGGTCTTTACCAGAAAGCTCTTGATAATCTTGGCAAGAACAAGGAAACTGAGTATCATGTTTGCCAGATATGCGGCAATACGGTAGAAGGAGAAGCGCCTGATAAATGCCCTATATGTAATGCACCAAAATCGATGTTCAAAAAGGTAGATTGAGGCGATGATAATGGCAAAAAAACTTGCGATAATATATGGTACAGGCTTTGGCAACACTGGCTTGATGGCAAAAGCCATCGAAGAAGGGGCAAGGGAGTCAGGTCTTGATGTTTTGATCAAGAAGGTGGATGAAGCAACCCTGGCTGATGTTGAAAACGCAGATGCAATAGCAATAGGCTTGGCAACCTACAAGGGCGCAGGAATGCCATCGGTTATTAAATATGTGGAAAGCCTGGCAAAAGTTCCCCTTAAGAACAAAGTCGGAACAGCCTTCGGATCATACGGGTGGAGTGGAGAAGGGCCCCTTTTCATAACGAAAGTGCTTTCCAGCTATGGGATGAGTGTAATTGATCCGCCTCTTCGGATAAAACGAATCCCTGAAGAAGAAGGCCTTGAGGAATGCAGGAAGCTTGGAAGATTGCTTGCTGAAAAGCTCAAGAAATAAGAAAGGAATCATATAAGAAAAGGGTCTGGGATATATCGCAATCATGGAACTATAATGATATCCCAAACCCTGAAAAAAGAACTTCTGAAGAAATGTAAGGCTCTGGGAATACCTCTTGTGGGGTTTGCGCCCGTTGACAGATGGAAAAAGGTGCCGGATGAGCTTCCGAACGTTCTCTTGCCATGGATACCTGAAGAATTCTGGCCGCAATCCGTTTATCCTGAAGCTAAAACGGTAATAGTGATCGGGCTGCCCGTGTCATTACCCATAATTGAGACTGCGCCCTCTATCTATTATCATGAACTTTATAAAACAGTGAATTCAATGCTTGATTCTAAAGCTTATGAAATCGCGAATTTCCTGAATGAAAAAGGATTCAGTTCTATATATCTCCCAAGGGATGGTTATGGTGATATAAAAATTTTGATAGATAAACCGTTCGCATTTTTTTCTCATAAACACGCTGCATACCTTGCAGGATTGGGTTCTTTCGGGCATAATAATGTACTGCTTACTCCCGAATATGGGCCAAGGGTCAGGTTCACTTCGATTTTCACCTCGGCAGAAATAAAACCTGATCCTGTAAAAATCAAGGATATATGCACCCACTGTCTGATATGTGCAAAAAATTGCCCTGTTGGCGCAATTCCGACAAGAGGCGATTTCCCGCCACCTGTTGATAAGAGAGCGTGCGCAATACGCAGCGCTGAACTGAGGGACGAATTCAGGTCGCCATGTGGGATTTGTATTAAAGTTTGCCCTGTGGGAAAGGACAGGGAATTGTTTGGGAGGAAGAATATGGCCATATATTCCAAAAATAAAAAATTCGAAAAATATCACCGTGCCTGGGAGCATGTGAGGAAATACGGGAGTAAAGGATAATAATTTAAAATAGATTTTGAAAATTTTAAATATAATTAAAACCTTTAAGTTGTATAAAGGGTAACATGCAATTGCAATTTAACAGGATATCAATAATGAAATCATATTCAATATTTTTAATTTTAATAGTTTTTTCTATGGTCAATCCAGCGTCTGCTCGCGTTGAATTAACTCATTTTTTTTCGGATTTCACAACGAGTGATGTTACTATCAATTCTGATGTGGATTTTAATGGAAAAGCAGTTTTTGAACTTTTGTATTCAGGTGAGCTCGTTGAATCTCATGAAGTCCCGGTTAATGCCAGGGCAGGAGAACCTTTGACCAAAGTTATAATATGGAAGGGAAAACCCCAGCATGATTTTTATACCGCTACCGTAGACTTATATGAAGGGGACAGGCTCGTTTCCAATAATTCATACCACATCGCTTATGGAAGTGCCACTATACCCTCTTTCCAGGTGGTGGATTTCTCACCATCAAATAGCGGAGTACAGTTATTACTTCGTTCTTTTAATCCCACAGTGGCTGATATTAAAATTGAATTGCTGGATAATAATGACATTGTTTACTCTAAAACCAGAGAGGACATATCAATTACAACCAGCACTGACCTGCAAATACTGTGGCCTTTTCTGCTCACTGATAACAAGAAATATACTGTCCGGGCAAAAATATTCAGCCACAGGCTGTATGCGTCTCCTCTTGTCAATACATATATAGCAGGATTCACAGCCACAGACGATGTTGAGATACTGCCTGCCGATGTGCAGGTGGATGAATATGGCGCAAGCGTTACTATCCAGGGAAAATCACAGGTTCCTTTCGATGGATCCATTGTTGTTTCTGCAAAGAACAGGACAACAGGAGAAATGCATGTATACAGGCAGCAGCTTGAAGATATCCTCACATCAGGAAAAGAATCAACGGCTGGTATTGTATGGAAAGGAATCGCACCGGGGAATTATGATGTGATCATCGAAGCGGTGAACCATAAAAATATCACGATAGATAAATATGAAACCGTGCTCAGGATACCGGAATATCCCGCCGCCCGCATAACTTCGCCTGCGAACAGTGCACCAGGATTCGAAGGGATCGTTTTCCTGATCGTCCTGGTGATAATATCCCGGAAATTGAAATTTTAAGAGGTGTTTAATTGTTTAATGTTTGATCTCATCCTTAAGAACATCACACAGCGAAAACTCAGGGCAGGGCTAACCGTTTTTGGTATTGCGCTCGGGATACTTGCAGTTATCGTTATGGGCGGGATGTCTGAAAATTTCAACATGACTTTTGATAAATCCATAAGTTTGACAGCAGATAAGATCCGCGTATTCCCGGAAATAGGATTCGGGGGCTGTGATCTTAACAATTCAAAAGCAAGGGAAGTAAAAAGGGTAACTGGTGTCGCCGATGCCTATGGGATTTTGCAGGCTGCGCTTGATCCTGAGAGCCTGGGTTTTTTTGGCGGTGATGTGGTGATTGGAGTACAGCCTGAAAAACAACTCTCCTTATTAAAAGACACGCAGGTCACAAATGGCAGGTTCCTGGCCGTGGGTGATGGTTACAGGGCAGTACTTGGAAGCAGTGTTGCGCGCGAGTTTAACCTGAAAGCAGGAGATGAACTCCAGATAAAGAGCAAGCGTGTACAGCGCGCCTCATCAATAACCCATACGAGGAATTTTACAGTTGTTGGAATAATGGAATACACGGGTTCTTTCTTTGATAATGGCGTTATAATCCCGCTTGACATAGCACAAAAATTCTATGACCGCGGGGATACAGTATCTTTTATACTCGCCGTCCCTGATCCGGATACGGATGCAGAAGATCTTTCTAAAAGGATAGAACTGAATGTTGAAAAAATAAAGACCTTTTCCCCGGAGCAACTGCGTAAACAAATTGAGCAGTCACTTGTGGTTTTCACTCTTATCACAATAAGCGCTGCTGTACTTGCGGCAATTATCGGGGGCTTAAGTGTTGTGAATACAATGCTGATGTCGGTTTCAGAAAGAACAAAAGAATTCGGGCTCATGAAAGCCCTGGGAGCAGAGACAAAGGATATTCTTTTTATGACAATGGGAGAAGCGGCTTTAATGGGAATACTTGGCGGGATATGCGGAATAATCGGAGGCGGAGCCCTCGTATATTATTTGAATGATTATCTTGCTTCCCGCGGCACTGTTCTTTTTTCGATCACTCCGAGACTACTTGTTATCGCGATTGTTTTCTCAACTTTTCTTGGGGTTTTATCAGGGCTATACCCGGCCTACAGGGCAGCAAAGATGAGCCCGATGGAGGCGCTGCGGTATGAATGATCTCATAATTCGAAATATCACCCAGAGAAAATTCAGGACAGGCTTAACCGTATTTGGCATAGCGCTTGGGATATTTGCTGTCATGGTCATGGGCGGGATGTCGGAATATTTTAACCGCCATTCAGAAAACACATTGAACCTTGTGGATAAAATCCAGGTTGTTCCTGAAACAGGATATCTGGGAGGAAGCATAGATGAATCCACTGTACGAAAAGTCAACAGGGTTCCAGGTGTCTTTGATGCGTATGGTTTATTGTGGATGCCTTATGATGTTGAAGGGATAGGGTTAATCGGGGATTACGTCGTGGGAATCCCTATAGATAAACAAGAGACAACATTGAAAGATACAAAATTGAAAAGTGGAAGACTCCTCCTTCCAAGCGACACTTACAGGGCTGTACTGGGCAGTAATGTTGAACGGGAATTCAAAATAAAAGTAGGAGATGAGCTTCCCATAAAATCAAAAAGATACAGGGGCACTTCTTCCATAACCCATGAAAGAAATTTTACTGTTGTAGGAATACTGGAATATACAAGCTCGGATTATGACAATGTTATCGCGATTCCACTTGAAACGGCACAAAAATTTTATGAGCTTGAAAATACGGTTTCTTATATCTGGGTCGTGCCTGAACCTTCGGCTGATGGGGAAGACCTTGCAAAAAGGATAGAATTGAGCGTTGAAAAAATCACGGCCTTATCGCCTCAAAAACTCAGGGAACAGGTAGAAAAAACACTTGTTGTTATCAATTTGATAACCCTGAGTTCGGCGATCCTTGCAGCTATCATCGGAGGTTTAAGTGTAATGAACACCATGTTAATGTCAGTTTCGGAAAGGACAAAAGATTTCGGTCTCATGAAGGCAATGGGTGCCGAGGTTTGGGATATTCTTTATCTTACCATGGGAGAGTCTGCGCTTATGGGGATACTTGGCGGGATTGTCGGGATAACCGGAGGCGGGATATTCATTTATTATATGAATGAATACCTGTCTTCCATGGGAATGGTGCTTTTTGCTATCACACCAAGGCTTATTATAATATCACTGCTTTTTGCAACTCTTCTCGGGACTCTTTCCGGCAGTATTCCAGCGTATCGTGCAATGAAAATGAATCCCATGGAGGCCATGAAGTATGGATGAACCTATCCTGAGTGGCAGGAACCTATCAAAAACCTATATGCAGGGAAAAATCCCTGTGCATGCCCTGACTGATGTGAGTTTTGATGTCCAGAAAGGTGAGTTCCTGAGCATTATAGGCCCATCAGGAAGCGGTAAATCCACGTTCCTTTCGATGATAGGGCTTCTTGATAAACCAACAAAAGGCAGCGTGTTTATTGATGAGGTCGAGGTCACAAAAGCAACAGAT
>CABMCA010000085.1 GCA_902384525.1 uncultured archaeon | reverse complement strand
GATCCTCTCTGCGAGATCCAGGGACCACAACGTTTCTTTTATGGTCGCTTCATGGACATAGTCATTGTAGGATGCGGGATTCAAATCCAGTATGGGAGCGTGGAGCGTGCATCCTTCCGGCATCATGGAAAGGGCTTCTTCAAGCGCTGCTATTTCGGTCTCATCATGCCTTCCTGCCCAGAAATCAGGGGTCTCTGCCCAGAATTCGACGCTATTAATGCCTGCCTCCAGCAGTATCTCCATTATATCGTATATGCTATATTCCCAGAGAAACAGGGAGGCGCATGATATTCTCATCTGACACCTGCTTTAGTTGATCATTTTCCATCAAAGGGCTTTAAGCTTTCATTTTAGATTCTGTTTCAGGAAGTCGAGCGTCTTATTCCATGCATCGATGGCTTCATCCTTGCGGAAAGCCTGCGTATTGGTCGGGTTAGCAAAAGCGTGACCTGCTTTTTCATATATGTAGATATCCACACTCGTTCCCTGGTCTTTCAGGATATTTTCAAACTCACGCACCTTTGCGACAGGGATACTTGTATCCTGCGCCCCGAAGAACCCTATAACAGGCTGTTTCATCTCGCCAAGAACAGCCTTATCTGTTGAGGTCTGGCCGTAGTATATCACCGTTGCCTGCACGTCTTCGTTCACGCCGATCAAAAAGGACTCACCTCCGCCCCAGCACCAGCCAAGGGAGGCGATTTTGCCGGCGTTTACATCGGTCAGACCGCGGAGGTACTTCACAGCAGCCTGCATCTTAGGGATTGTTTTTTCAGGCGGGTTATCTCCTATATTGGCCTGCGCTTCAGGGATGGTGGTTGCCACTTTTCCATCAAACAGGTCAACGGCAAGCACAACATACCCTTCGCCTGCAAGTATTACTGCCATGCTTTTTATCTGGTCGTTCAATCCCCACCACTCGTGGATCATAATGATCCCTGGATACTTTCCGCTCTTAACCGGCTGTGCCAGGAAACCGGTGAGTTTGACGCCCCCGTCTTCGATCTCCACGGTTTTCGTTGAGACCTCCATCTTCGGCTTTCCGCCAAAGACTTCAGCTAACCCGAGGTAACGCATGTCAGGAGGCCCAGCCTGCTCGTGGCCGGTTGGTGCTGGCTTGAAAAAAGAGACCCAGAGCAATGCTGCCACAATACATGCTGCAATTACTATTATGGCTACGCGTATTGTTTTATTTTTTGGCATTATATTAGTTCTGCGGGGTAAAAGATTCTATATTTGATTGTGAATCTTGACCGCCCTCCCTTGATAAATTATTGATAATCTTACTTTATATAGATTATCTCTCCAAATTGCATGATGGGGAAATTAAAATGAAAGGAGGATAGTGGGCAGTATAGGGATTATGGTGGTATGGTGGTGTAAAAAAGTTTGTTTTACTGCCCACTATTAATTCGTATATACACGAATCCATATTTAAAGCTTACGCCTGCTGGTTCCTTTTATAGCTTTTATAGGAACCAGAACAAATTATCAATTATTCAGGCTGGAATTAGTTTAGTCCTTTGCCGCCTTTATCCGGTTTCCGTAACCTTTTGTAGCGATTTATGTCTTTTTCACCATATTTATATATGCGCATTCCCTTTTAAAACGCAAGAACTATCATTAATTATAGTCCAGGAGGAATAAAATGGCAGGTATAGATTGGTCATCTCTATGGAAAAAGGAAGATTGGTGGGCAGTATGGATCGGGCTGGCAATATTCGCGCTGTCACTTCCATCGTACTTCGGAATCTTTTTACTTGGATGGATTCCCACGGCGAAGCCCTGGTCGGATGCCAGTCAGATTCTTGCTACAAAGATGTTCAACCCATGGATCGGTCTTGTTGCCAGCTTCTTCTTCCTTGCCTTGCTGCTGACACCTGTTTTGAAATTTAACGGGGTCAAGCCTAAAGACTGGTTCAGGGGATTCTTTGTGATATTCTTTTCATCCTGGGCGATCTGGATTCTTTCAAACTATGCTCCACTGGTAAAGGTTGCAGGAAGTGCCGAAGTTGGATTCATAATTGCCCTGTCGGTCGGGATAATAGTTACAAATTGGATACGACTGCCGTCATGGTTGAAGGATTCGGCCAGGGGCGAACTCTTCATCAAGATAGCCATAGTGCTCCTGGGCGCCAAGATCCTGCTCACGTCTTTTGTCACAAATGCCCCGGGCATTCTGGCAGCGGCCCTCCTGTCCTTCCCCGTCGTATGGATCATCGCCTTTCTCATTTCAAGAAGGATGGGGCTTGACCGGGATTTTGCAGCAACCCTTTCTTCGGGTGTCGGCGTTTGCGGAGTTTCCGCCGCCATAGCAACAGCCGCTGCGATCGAAGCGCCCGCTATCTATTCAACAGTGATCTCATCGATAATTGTGATCTTTGCAGCCGTGGAGATAGTCGTGATGCCTTTCGTTGCAGCCTATGTCTTTCCGGCTCATGCCACGGCCGCCGGGGTATGGATGGGATTGAGCGTTAAGACAGATGGGGCAGCTTCAGCCAGCGGGTCCATAGTTGATGGTCTCTTAAATGCTAATGGGGCTGCACTGAATTCGGCGGTGATGACAAAAGTTATGATAGATGTATGGATCGGCGTGATAGCGTTCCTGCTCGCGGCAGTGTGGGCGTACAGGTTCGGCAAGACAGGCGCGAATGCAAGTCCGAGAGTCCTGTGGTACAGGTTTCCCAAATTCGTTCTCGGCTATATCGCAACCAGCGCGGCGTTGTCGGCAATTGCCTTTACGTATCCCTCTGTGGCGGCTGGCGCCAGGGCAGTTGCGCCAGTAGTGTCATTCGGAACCGATCCTCTCAGGGTGGCGTTCTTTATGTTTACCTTCCTTGCAATAGGGCTGAATACGCGCTTTTCAAGGTTCAAGGAGATCGGCATCAGGACCCCGGCCGCAGTATATGCGATTTCCCTGCTCATAGCCATAATCTGGGGAGGATTCATTTCTTACCTGTTTTTCGGGTAGATAATCTGGAACCGGTTGTATCGTACATCCTGTTCGGGGCTCCGGATTGGGAATCCGGGCTTTTCTTTTTGGCAAAGAATGGGTTCAATATTATGTTTTTGTGGTCCTCTCGAGTATTTTCCGGATAATCGCCCCGCTGCTGCAAAGCTCGCACGGCTCAAAGGAATGAATTCTTACCGCCGTTGATTCTATTCCATGGTCTCTCAATTTATATTCAAGATCTTTCTCATTG
>CABMCA010000084.1 GCA_902384525.1 uncultured archaeon | reverse complement strand
TTTCATCTTTCTGATAAATCCTAAGCTGTCCCCTTCTTTGTATTATTCTCCATTCATTTACCATGAAGATGTATATATAACGTATAGTATATATTTGTTCACTATAAGTTTAGCGGTTAACTATAATCTTTCTCTGTGTCCCCTGAGTGCTCTGTGGTTTTTTCGTACAGTATGAAGATGATCAGTTTTTTGAAACATAACAATTCCAACATATTCCAATAAGCAATATTTTTAAATAAGCGGGATATTTACACATCCCATGATAAAAGTCTCAGACATTACCACTTACCTTAAATGTCCCCGGATGTGTTATTTCACAAACAAGGGGCACGACCTGGTAAGCGAAGTCTCATCAGGATATCTGGAAAGACTGATCCTGAAAGAACTGGCCATAACATATGGATCTGCATGTAATTGCGCTGATATGCAAACTTTCCTGAATAATGAACTTGAAAGGATCTCAAATGAGATCCGTGTGATCTACCGTAATGAACTGGGCAAGATTGATGATGCAGAGATCGCAAAATCCGTAACGGATATACGCTCCCTGATCGAAACGATTTCTTCAAATCTGTCTGTAAATAGTGAATTCTATTCAGCCGAGTTCATTCAGGATGAACCCGTTTTACGCTCAGATAAATTCGGACTCTCCGGCAGCCCTGACAGGTTGTTAAAAATAAATGAAAGCCCTGTCCCAACGATTATAAAAACCGGAAATATGCCTGAAAATGGCGTCTGGAACAGCGACCGGCTCCAGTTGACCGCATATTCAATACTCGTTGAAGAAAAATACAATTCAATTGTTGAAAAAGGATTTGTCGAATATGCACGCTGGGGCATCGTAAGACCGGTTGTTATCAAACGACATGAGCGCAGGAAAGTCCTGCAGGTGATGGATAAGATAAAGAAGATCCAGGATGGCTTTATGCCGGAAAGACCAAAAGAGGCTCCATGCGAATATTGCGGCTTTATCGGGATATGCGATGTAAAATCAACACTTGCGTCCAGGTTTTTTTAAATCAGAATTTCGCTCCTGTCAGCGTTTTTGTCTCAGTAACTCCTTTTAAAGCCCTTATTTTATTGACCACGATCTCGCTTAATCCCTCATAATCGTTTGCCTGGATTTTCGCGATCAGGTCGTAATCACCAAAAAGAGGATATAATTCCTGGATCTCTTCCCATTTTATCATAGTGTCAAATATTTTTTTTTCCGCTCCAGGGGTCACATTGATCAATACGAAACCTATTGCCATTAATTTTCACCCATGACTCTACTATTAGGTTTTGGGAATATAATATTTTCTAAACGAATAAACATTATATTTTTATCTTACGATCACAGTGCCTGTTGCGTTTTGGTATTCTTTGTACGATGGATATTCAGCCAGCACAAATGTATATTTTCCCTCCTGTTTGAATTGATATTGATATCTGCCCGGATACAGCATGAGCTGTTTTTCAAACAAACCATCGTTGCTTACCAGTACGATCCTGGTGCGCTGGTTCTCTTCATTGTTCCAGGTTATAGTATCCGATTTGTTTATTGTTATGACCGCCGGATAAAAACCATGAGCAACATCAATTTTTATAGTATAATTTATTGGTTCAATTGTTGAAGGTGAAGCTGGAATAACAACAGCAGGGGTCATAGCAGGTATTGTTGCAGGAACATTTGCAGGATTTGCAGGATTTTTTAGGGTAACTGATGATGCTGTAGTATTGTTATTCTGTAATCCTGATTGCACAGGAACAAAATAAGTAAAAATTGTATAAATAACAATTAATCCAATTATTGCAGCAAGCGCTATCGTCTGGTTTCTGGATATCTCTGGTATTTTGAATTCAGGCTTTTTATAAGCAGGCAGCTTTCTGTCAATGGATGGGACTTTTAAATGAAAACCTTCCTTAATATCTTCAGGCTTTTTTGTCTCGGCAAAATCCTGGTACCAGTCGCAAACAGGATTCAGGCAGAACTGCGCAACCGGGATCTCAACAAATCCAAGCCCGATGGATTTTCGTACACTTTTAGTCTGGACAAAACCACCGCATTTCGGACATCTTTCAGCAAACTTCATGAGTATCATTATTGTTGGAGGCATTATTAAAATTATCGAATAGAAATCTTTAATTAATGACATAACCAACAAAATACAATGCATATAAAGCCTGAAATTCGGATCCTTGCTATTGATGACTCACCTTTGATAAATGAAAAAGTAATGATCATCGGGGCTTTTTTCCGTGGCGGTGAACACCTTGACGGCATCCTGAGAGCAGAGGTCACAAAAGACGGCATGGATGCGACTGATGTTTTGATCCGTGTCATTAAGGATTCAAAATATTATACCCAGATAAGGGTTATAATGCTTGATGGAGTCACATATGCAGGATTTAATCCTGTGGATATAACCTGCATCTGTAAAGAAACTGATCTGCCTGTAATTGTTTTCATGCGTTCCTGCCCTGATTTTGGCAAGATCAAGCTTGCTCTTTTACATCTCCCTGATCCTGAAAAAAGATGGGAGATAATCCAGCGCGCAGGCACGATACATAAAATAGAGCAGGAAAACCCCGTTTTTATCCAGTTATGTGGACTTGATAAGGAAAGCGCAGTTGAGATAATCCGATTAACCTCAACGCACAGCAATATCCCGGAGCCGCTTCGCGTGGCGCACATTATAGCGACAGGGGTTGTGCTGGGTGAATCAAAAGGTCAGGCGTGATGATCATTTATTTTCTATTCAATGTTTCCGGAACAATTTGATAATTGGATTTAAAAAATTATATATCATTAATAATCATGGAAAACACCACAAGACATATATACAATTAATAATCATTAAGAATGGGTGATGAAGATGAATACACTGATTCAACATGAAACTCAATATAAATGTCCAAATTGTAAACATCTAATACCGCTAAGTAACGCTGATTTCATCAAAGGAATTGCAATGGTGTCATGCGTGGATTGCGGAAGAGATGCTTTTACTATAGAAGAAACCAGTTTGTGACGACATGAAAACAACGAACTAATACTAACTGAAAAGAACTCCGGTAGCGTGAGTTCGTATGGAGTTTTTTATGAATTTATATTTCTTATAGGAGTAATTCTCATTATGGCCACCGTATTACGGACTCCGTACATCTCCAGTTTATTTCTACTTCTTTAGTATTTATGTTAACAACATACGCAGGGTTACATGCATATTGTTCTATTGTCGGCTTCATATCAATCCACCAGGTGCTTGTGCCTTCATTACATGAATAAGTGTCTTTTAGCGTTCCTTGATCACCTATATCACTATTTTTAGCTATTTCCCTGGCTTCTGAAAGACTCATCTTTTTACCAGTTTCATTGCTAACGCAATATATCTCCGTGGATGTTGTTGGTTGCATAGTTGGAGTCTTCTCTATGTATGCTGTTATTTCTACAGTAGGAGTCTTTTTGGTAAATGTTGTTGGTTGCACAACTGGAGTATCATTCAATACTGTCAAAGCTTTTTCCTGCACACAACCGCTAATAAAAACAGATCCACTTATCAATAATCCCAATAGCATTAACATTCTTAATTTAAAATTAAATCCTCTGGACATATACTTTAAAAGTTTTCCCTTCCTGCTTGACAGCAAGTATCTTATTTCCGGATTTTTTTGCCCATGAATCGATATTCTGTGGTGCAACCGGATCATCGGCTGTTATCAGCAGGATTTCACCGCCTTTTAACTGCTCGACGCGTTTTTTTGTAAGTATGAGCGGATATGGGCAGCATTCGCCACGCACATCAAGTGTATCATCAGGAATGATCTCAGACATAGGATATCCAATTTGACTCTTAATTATTTAAAACTGACTGATTTATAAATCCTTATATCCTTCTTTAACAATCCTGACCCCTGTGATCCCATGAAACCAATAGAAAAAGCATCCGGCATAGGTGGAATGTTAACAGCTTTCCGGAAACTTGCGCGGGGAAGGAAAAAAATAACATTTATCGGCTGCCCGGGCTGGTGCAATCCTTTTGCAGAACTTCTTGGATATGTTTTACGTGATGCGGGAAAAGAGATGGTATTTATCCCGAACCTCAGGAAAGACCTGGCAGCAAAGGTCGAAATGACTGATTACGGAATGCAGCTTGGTGAAAAAGCAGACCCTTCTTCTGATACTGTTGTGCTTCTCGGCGGACTTGCCATGCCAAAAATGGAAGTGGACGTAAGGGGTTTAATTTCGATGATAGATGAGATCACTAAAGGGCATCCTGACCGCCAGATACTGGGCGCCTGCATTGGCGGGGTTTTCCAGAAAGCAGGATGGGATAAATTGATCGATTTTGATTATCTAATGGACGCTGATATGGAAGTTGTAACGTACGGATTTAAATAATATTATGGTTTTCAAATACTAAATACGATCATGAACAAATTAGCAACACTTTTCATAAAAACAAGCCTGGTCTACCTTGCCCTTAGCACGATCCTGGGTGTGTTCATCACTATTGGTCCGGGATACAGTTTCATGCATTCGCATTTTGCACTTATCGGGTGGGTATCATTCATGCTTTTCGGGCTGGCATATGAAAGCATCCCGCGCTATACCAGCAGGGCGCTTCATAGCAAAAAACTCGGAATGATACAATTCTGGCTTGCCAATATCGGATTGATCGGCCTTTCGCTTTCATACCCATTTATGAAAATGTATATGCTCAAAGAAAAGGATGCTTCTGATGCTGCAACAGCGGTTATGATCTTTGGCCTGATAGAGGCTATATCGGTTTTCATATTCATATATAATATCTGGAAGTCGATGGGTAATCCATCCAAGTAAATAGGTAAAAATACTTATTGAATAAAACTTCCAATATGATCGAGTGAGGTAATTATAATGGAATGGAAGCCGGATGCATTAAAAGAACTTGAAAAAGTGCCTGAACATGTCCGAAGTATGGCCAAAATGGGCATTGAAACAGCTGTTGAAAAGAAAGGGAAAAACATAGTTTCGATCGAGGATGTAAATGAGGCGGCTATGCAATTCAGGGCCATAATGGGAAAGGAAGAAAAAGAAGCAAAAACAACCAAAATTGCAGTCGTCAGGTGCGATATAGTGAGTGAGACCTGCCCTGGAGTTGCATGTTTTAAGGCATTCAACAAACGAAAAGTACATTTTGAGCAATACGGGAAAGATGCCCAGATCATAGGATTTTTCACCTGTGGCGGATGCCCTGGCAGGAGAATTTTCAGGCTTGTGGACAGCCTTATGAAACATGATATTGATGTAATTCACCTGAGTTCATGTATGCTCCTTGAAAAAAGTTATGCCAAGTGCCCTCATATTGAGGAAATAAAGCAGATGATAACCAATAAGGGTGTTAAGATCGTGGAGGGAACACATCACTGACGAATAACTAACCAGGGGGAAATTTTGCCAATAGATGAAGATGAAAACAATTGCAAATGTTTGAAGCACCTCTCATTCATGATCAAACCAGTGGCACCTTTTCGACTCGATTTGACGGTATGGGCTTTGCGCCGCCGGGCAAATAATATTGTGGACCGGTGGGATGGTAAAACATATAGTCGGCTGCTGACACTGGATGGCCAGGCTGTGGATGTTTCTGTCACACAGATCGGCCCACCCAATGATCCCGAGCTTAAGATTGAAGCCGCATACGCTGGATTTTTGCCTATAAAAACTGCTTTAGTAACAATAGTGGAACAGATGCTGGGTACCGGGCGAAACCTATCGGAATTCTATGTACTTGCTTCAGGAGATGCTCAACTTGCACAATTGGCTGCACGATTTTGCGGGCTCAAACCACCTCGCTTCCCAACACTCTTCGAGGCGTTAGTCAATGGAATCGCCTGTCAGCAGATAACTCTCACTTTAGGCATTCTCCTGCTCAACAAATTGGCCTCAAACTATGGCATGTCTGTCCGGAAAGAAAGCACAACTTCCTACGCTTTTCCCCGGCCTGAAGACCTGGCAGGACTGGAACCCCGGGATATCCGAAGGTTGGGATTAAGCAATAATAAGGCGCGTGCAATTATCGAACTTGCCCGGATGATGACTGATAAGCGTCTGATCCCGGAAGACCTGGAAGCACTGGATGATGAAACTGTCCTGGCGCGCCTGTGCCAGTTGCGGGGTGTGTGACGCTGGACAGCTGAATATGTCATGCTTCGAGGTCTTGGACGGATCCACCTATTCCCTGGCGATGATATGGGTGCACGCAGGAACCTGCAGCGCTGGTTGGAAATAAAAGAGCCGATGAGTTATGAAGATGTCAGGCGTATTCTTTTAAGGTGGGAACCCTACAGCGGATTTCTATATTTCCATTTGTTGCTGGATCGACTTATGAGGGATGGTATCTATGACGAAAAACAGTTATGAAAAATCCCCTGTCATATTCACGATCGGGCATTCAACAAAAGCATTAGATGCGTTCATCAGTCTTTTGCAGGCGCATTCCGTAACAATGATTGTTGATGTCCGCACGATTCCGCGTTCAAGACATAACCCCCAGTTCAACCATGATACACTCCCCGATAATCTGCACACTGCCGGCATAAGTTATGCGCATATGCCAGGGCTGGGCGGACTTCGCCACACACGGAAAGATTCACCTAATACAGGCTGGCATAATTCATCTTTCAGGGGTTTTGCTGACTATATGCTGACAGAAGAATTTGAAAAAAGCTTAGAGGAGTTGATAAACCTTGCAAAGTCAGAACAAATCGCTTTAATGTGCGCTGAAGCTGTCCCGTGGCGCTGTCATCGTTCTCTTATTGCTGACGCACTTCTGGTTCGTGGTATAAGTGTTGAACATATTATAAGCCAGAAACGCAGTTCACCTCATTCGCTTACGCCTTTTGCGAAGATTAACGGCATGATGATCACATATCCGCCCGAATCAAACATAAGTTAATCATCTTAACCTTGAAACACCCTGCTTTACTTTAAGAAGCAACTTGTCAGGAACACTATCAAGAAGTTCAGGAGAATTATATACGGCTTTAATGAACGCCTGTGATGCTTTCTCATAACTCTTAAGTTCATAATATGAAAGTCCCATTCCATAAAGAGCATCCGAAAAATCAGGATCTGTATCCAGGGCACTCTGGAATTCTTTTATTGCTTCATCATACTTGCCCGACTCCAGGAAAAAATTTCCGATATTTGTATGGGCAGCAGGATAATTGGGGTCAATACGAAGCGCCTCCTTGTATTCATTTATTGCTTCCTCACTTCTGTTCTGAAGAGCATATATCTCTCCGAGACTGTTATGGGCTGGAGCATGGTCGGGATTTATCCTTATGACCTCATTAAATTCAAAAAGCGCTTCCTTCAATTTACCTGTGCATGTATAGATATTTCCAAGGTTGCAGTGTGCTTCCGGATATCCGGGATTAAGCCTTATAGCTTCCTTCAGTTCCTTTTCCGCATCATCTGTCAAACCCATTTTATAATAAGTTACCCCAAGGTTATTGTGGACTTCAATATAACCCGGATCAAGACGCAAAGCCTCATGAAGCTCCTGTATTGCTTTTTCGAACATTCCTATTTTATCATAGGCAAGACCGAGGTTATTATGGATATTATGGTTCAGGCCAATTCCTGAAGTTAATTGGAAAAATGAGTAATATTCTGTTAAATATTGTGCGGTTTCCGTATCAAGAGCCAATAGATCCTGGTCTTTATTCAACTTCCAATTATTTTCATTCACATCATAAAGGCTTACATTTATTTCCTTGATCGAATCTATACTGAAATCAACGAATATCCTTGAATCCGCATGAAAACTATCAATTACCAGGAAAACATGCTCTCCTGAACTTGCGGCTTTTATTTCGGGAACAAGACATTTTAACAGGATAAACCCAAGCTGAGTAATGGCTGCGCATGATGCAAGAAACTCCATTTCTTTTAGTTTTTCTTCCACTGATATTTTTGCCCTGGCAATGATATAAAAGATGTCTTCGTTGTTGAGATTAAGTCCATTAACGAGTTGCTTTATAAGGTGTATGGGCGTATCGGGACGGTATATACTTTTTCCCTCAAGAAGGAACATGAGATCCTTAAGGGATTTGATGAATCCATCCGTATCCCTGACCTCGGCGGCCTGGTTTGCTCTTTGTTTTATGCTGTCAAAATCTATATCTTTAAACAATTTATTAAGCTGTGCGCTTATGTCATCTATGAAATTCACAGGATAACCAAGATCATGAAGGCAATTTATTAAAGTATTATTCTCTTGTATCATTCCTGGTCTGATTGCGTCACAGTCCTGATTCTCTTTACACCTTTGATCTCTTTTATGATCTCTACAACATTTTTCGGTACAAAATGCTCCCATTTTTCACCTTTTAACATCCTGCGCCTGATCTCTGTTCCAGAGTAACTATTTCGCATAAAAAGAGGAGATTGTTTGACTTCTATTCCGGCTTCACGCAGCAATTCTATCACAAGAGAATTATTAGTATATGCAATATCAAAAGGCGGCACCATGGATTTAACATGCGATACCCAGAGGGAATTGCGCTGGATATCCTCTATTGGTATTACATAATGCTTGATATCAAATTCCATGAGCGCACTTGATACCATGAGAATCCTTTCGCCTGCTGTGAACGGATTCTCCATTTCATGGCTTTTCTGGGCGCTGCCGATGCCAACGATGATTTCATCTACTTCATTCACTATCTGTTTTAAGACTTCATGATGCCCTAAATGATAGGGCTGGAATCTTCCAAGATAAATCCCGCGGCGCATATTATTAAGTTGGTTTTGCAGCCGGAGGCTTTGCGGCAGGTGGTTTCGTTGCTCCCGGCGGTTTTTCGGCTGATGGTGGTGGAGGCGGCGGCGGTGGGATATTAGCGAGTCTCTCTACTCCCCATGGCCTGACAGGTGTGTCGCGGTTCCATATCTCTTTCATGAATGCGCGCCAGTCCCAGCTATTATGTTTATGTTTCATATCAGTGAGTTTTTTCACAATATCCAGATTGATGGGTTTTTCACTCCATTCAATATCATTGACTTTACTAAGATATTTATCGCCTGTTTCAGTTCTCACAAAAACAGTACTCCAACCCTCATCCGAACCAACAGAACCAACTGTTATGTCTGCAAAATATGATGTATAATCCTGGCAATGATGACACCCTTTCCTGGCAAGGGGTGCAACATCTTTGATGGGGACCTCTTTTACTTCTTTATTAGTTTCAACGATGAATTTACCTTTATTAAAGTTCATCTTCTTTACGTCCCTTATATCAACACCCATGATCTTTGGGACCATTTCATTGAGCATTATTTGTTCAGAAAAACTTTCCATGCAGATAAGCCCGATTATTAATTCTATCTTGTTAAAATTTTCGCGAAATAGTTTTGCGCCATGTACCTGGCATGGTACTCCAACAAGCGCAACTTTCTTGTATTTCTTAAGGCCCTGGACATAAGTATCAACAAATGCCCTGTGTATATCCCTCATGCTTGAAACAACCGGCTGGTAGGTATATTTTGTACCGCTGGCTTTAGTTACATCATCAGCACTGGTGAACATTACAATTTTTGTTTCCCAGTTTTCATTTCGCACAACACCGATGGCACAGTCGATCTCTCCCTGCTCAAACAGGGATTTCAATATCTGTGAAACTACTGCTCCATCCTGGCCGTGAAGTGTCTTGCTTCTTCCTGCTTTCATTACCCTGATATTATTGAATTCATCTACCGGGAAACCATCAAGTATGGGACAAACGCGTTCACATGCATAGCAATTTACACACGGATTAACTTCTGATTTTAACGGATCGACATCCTTGAAAAGAACCTCGGTTTTTAATTCCATTTTATTATAATTGTTCTTTTCCTTTGAAATGTCAACCGGCTCTTTTCGTACTACGGGGGCATTAACCGGACAGATAGCTTCGCATGTACCGCAGGAAGAGCAGTAGTTGAATTCAGTAACATCTGCAATTTTTGGCAGCCCAACGTCCGGGGCATACATATTGCCCAGTCTGATGAGTAACTTATCCTGATCGGATTTAATGACGCCCCTTTCTGTAAGGGGTCCTGCGATAGCACTGTCCGGTTTTGCTTCCACTTTACTTTCCTCCGATGATTTCCTTTCCTATTAATTTGATAGCTGTTTCCTTGTCAGGACCAATTGGTGAGCCTGCAACGATCTGGGTGACGCCGATCTTCTGGAGGGCCTGTACTTTTGCCTTGCAATCAGCTGGTGTCCCGCATATGGAGAAAGCATCGATCATCTTATCAGTGACAAGTGCGTTCAATCCCGGGAAGTCACCCTTTGCAATTGCATCGCCGATATTCTTCTTTGCACTGACATCAATCTCATGTCTTTGAAGAACAGTATCTGGTGAACCTGCAACGATGAATGCAACGACGACTTTTGCTGCGTTCTTTGCTTTTTCCGCATCCTTGTGAATCGAGAAGCATGCATATGCGCCTACGTCAACACTCTTCGGATCGCGCCCTGCTGCTTTTGCGCCCAATGCAATTTGTTTAATTGCAAATTCAAAGTCTTTTGGATGTGATGCATTTATGAGCACTCCATCAGCGACTTTACCTGCCAGTTCAAGCATCTTCGGACCCTGCGCACCCATATAAATCGGGATATTACCTGTCTTGAATGCCAGTTTTGCACCGCCGATCTTTACACGCTTTCCATCCTGTGCAACCTTCTTACCACCAAAGAATCCCCGAAGAGCCGTTATGCTTTCAGCGATCGTGGTCATCGGCTCGACCCACTCAATCCCCATAGCATCAAAAGTGGCCTTATCGCCAGGGCCGATCCCAAGAACTGCGCGTCCCCCGGAAATCTCATTGATCGCGCCAATGCTCTGGGCTGTGATAGCAATATTCCTTGTATAAGGATTTGTAACGCCTGTTCCGAGTTTTATCCTGTTGGTGTTCATTGCCAGTATGGCAAGTGTGGTATATACATCACGATTATTGTAGTGATCTGTAATCCATACATTGTCAAAACCATTTTCTTCTGCGAGCTTTGTGTAATATGCTAATTTTACGACCGGGTCTGCCGGTACAAATTCAATACCAAACATATTTTCCTCCTGCGTTTAGGGTCATTCGTCTTTCTTTATTTAAAAGCATATTGGTTTTGTTCGGCAATTTCTTCTGGAATTCAGTGGTTTTTTAGTTTTTCAGTTATCCAGTTTTCCAGCAAGCTGTGAATTTTGGAAATAAATAAAAAAATAAAAAAAAGAAAAAGGGAAACAGCCCTTTATGTTACTTCTTCCTGATTATAATGAAGTATGCTGCTGCGATAATGACAATCAGGATCCAATTCTGTATTGTTGGCGCCTTTACTGGTGGCGTAGCTGTTCTAGTTATTTCAGGAATGGGAGTCTGTGTCACACTGGGAGTTGATGTCGCGGTAATTCCCATAATCCCGGAAATCGCAAAAGGCGAGAAACCCTCAGTTGCTGATTCAAAGTAGGTGGTTGTTGCATCTTTCCTTATTTCATTTGTATCCAGTGTGATCCACTTGTTCCCGTCCCATCTGAGGAGTTTGAGCTGGCTTCCGGTAATCTTATTATCTGTAAGCCATGAGTTTTGCACATTGAACACGATCTTTGATTCCTTTAAATTAGCTGGAGTGGCAAAACCACTCGTACCCACCCATACATTAACATTTTTGTATACCTTGCCCGGCGCTGCGCTTGAAACCATACTCGATGTGCCCTTGAGGACTTCAACAGTTGTGGTTATCACACCTGCATTGACATTGCCCGTAACATTATTGTATCTTATCGGATTAAGGGCATGGGTAAATCTATATGATGTAAGAACGTCTTTGAAAATCTCAAGTTCGTGGGATTCTTTCACATCTATATTGGATAGGTTCTCTCCTGAAGTTGTTCCTCCACCGCCTCCCCCACCACTTGACCCACCATTTGAACTTCCGCCGCTATTACCTCCGCCTGGGCCTGATGGGACTATGAAACTCAAGTCAACCCTGTTATCAGTTTCAGGCCCTGCAAGTGTGCTGGTCTGCCCAGCCGCCACATCATTCAAATAGAAAGTCACAGTAGAATTAATTTCATTTTGGTATCCTGTTATCCAGAGTTTTGTCTTACCAGGGTTGTCACCATAAAAACCTGCTGTTGAGATGGGTATGGAACCTCGTACTTCTCCTGCGATCTTTGCAACAATTGTTGTTCCCTGAGGTGCTGGCTGTCCGTTCACTGTCACAGTTCCATAATAGCCCGGTGGAGGGCTTAAAGGAATTTCGTTTTGCGCTGAAGCTATCCCTGAAGTTATTAGAATGGTCAATACCGTCATTAAGATTATTTTTTTTTTCATTTTCATTGTATCACCAAAAAATTAGAAAAGGGATTTTTCCCTTTTCTTTAATTAGTCAACCATGGCTTTCCTGCCCAAACCAGGCTATCCTTGTTTGTATCGGTCAATGTATTCATAAAGAGCCAGTATCCCTGTCCCTTATTCAATGGTGTACGATCTGTCAGATCATCGCCAACAGT
>CABMCA010000083.1 GCA_902384525.1 uncultured archaeon | reverse complement strand
TTTGTTCTTCAAGCATTTTTCCGCAATGTTTGCAGAGATACTTTCAGATTTTTATTCTTCCACGTACCTTTTTCGTGTATTGGTTAAAACCATTATGCACGGTTGAATTTTTGCATTCGGGACATTGGGGCGGTTTTATTTTACGGATTATGCAGGTTTCTGTGTATTCATAGTCATTACCAAAACCACCAAAAACATTTAGCAGATTTGGGATTTGCGATATATTTTTAAATGTAGAAGATATTGTAGCCATGGTCAGTAGCAGGTAATATCATTACATTAAAGAATAATTAAGTATTTATTGTGATGATATTACTTTGACCATAACTGAATTATGTAACTGTGCCATGCGAATACCTCGAATGTGCCTCCCTTGTGAGATGCTCTTTTTCAAGTTTTGAGCGGGCATCTTCAAATAAAGCCCTGATACGTGTTTCATCAACTAACGGATCATCTTCTTTGCATTCCCCGCTTTTCTTGCATTCCTGCGCCAGGCGATATGTCCGTTCTTCAAGCCGTGGGAGTGTCTCTTTTAGTGTATGTTCCAGCCACTTGTCGTCCTTTGAGAGCACACCGACGAACATTGAAGGGATCACATCCCGTTCTATGATCTCAAGCCTTTTCTTTGCACTAACAGTTCCCATCAGGAACTATTTTAATTTGTTACGATATAAAACTTTGGTCAATCGATAGGTTTAATAACAATAATCCACTAGAGGGAAGAAACCGGGCTCGTGGTCTAGTTGGTTATGACGTCGCCTTGACATGGCGGAGATCCGGAGTTCGAATCTCCGCGGGCCCATATTAAAACATATTTTCTGGTTATGATCAGTTATCTTATTCTCATGATTGTTATGCAATTCGTTGAAAAAGCATATATACTAAAATAACAATATAAATAGATAGCCATTCATTCGAAGGAGGCTATTATAATATGGTTACGGATCTAAAAGAGTTTGCAAAAACAGCAAAACCATCAGTTGCCGTCGTAGGCTTAGGTGGTGCAGGTTGTAATATTACGACCTGGATTGCAGAAAAAGGTATTACAGGCGGAAGGATAATTGCAGCAAATACTGATGTAAATCATCTTTACGTTCAAAAAGCTGATAAAGTGATCTTACTCGGGGAAAAAATATGCAAGGGTCACGGATGCGGCGGTTATCCGGAAATGGGTGCACAGGCTACAAGAGAGAATATCGATGAATTAAAAACAGAACTTGAAGGTACAAATCTTGTATTCCTGGTCGCTGGATTGGGTGGTGGAACCGGAACTGGCGCAATACCGGTTGTTGCAGAGCTGACCCGCTCCGTTAACGCACTTACCATCGGCTGCGTCACAATCCCATTTACGATTGAAATGTCAAGAAGGGAGAAAGCAAGAGAAGCAATAAAACTGCTTGCAGAATCCTGTGACTCTGTGGTAATTATTGATAACTCAAAATTAAGGGAAGTTGCAGGAAACCTGCCCTTAAAAGAAGCCCTTAATGTTGCCAATGCACTCGTTGGTGCATTCGTAAAGAATCTTACAGATACTATCACCCAGCCAAGCCTTGTGAACCTTGACTATGCAGACCTTCGCGCTGTAATGGAACGCGGCGGTATCTCTTCGATAGGTATTGGTGAAGGAGATGGTGTGGATAGAGTTATAAAAGCTGTTTCGCAGGCCATCAGTACACCACTGCTTGACGTTACAAATATTTCCGATTGTTATGGTGTGCTAATCCACATCGTAGGTGGCGAAGACCTGACACTGGAAGAAGTAGCAGTTACTGGTGAATTGATCATGGACAAGGTCCCGAATACCAAGAGGATAATCTGGGGCGCAAAAGTAGATAACAGCCTGACAGGAAAAGTCCGTGTTATGGCAGTATTGACTGGTGTTCAAAGCCCGTTCATATCAGGCTCTGCGGAAAAAGTCAAAGAGCCTGAACCTGAACCGGTGCGTGAACCAGAGCCAAAGCCAGAGCCACCAAAACCAAAACCTGCGCCAAGGATCGAGACGCCAAGACCACAACCAAAGGTTGAAGAAGAAAAGAGCAGTAATTATGTCTGGTATGCAATAATACTATTAATAATACTGATCCTGATATGGTATTGGTTACAATGAACCATTTCCGGTTATAAGCCGGAAATTGTTTTACATATTTTTTTATTTTATATTTAAAATCCAAACCTTTTTTTCACTTTGATAAAAATTAACGGACTCGCCGCGATTCGAACGCGGGTCTGCGGGTTCGAAGCCCGCCAGGATATCCTGGCTACCCCACGAGTCCATTTGACAACGGGTTTTATAGTTTAGCAGGTATTAAATGTTTCTTGTATGGTAATAACCCTGCTTTCAGATTTCGGGGATGTATATCCGGCATCCATGAAAGGCGTAATACTCGGAATTGATCCCGATGCAAACATTGTGGACATCACACATTCAATACCCCGCCATGATATACGCGCCGGAGCATTCATATTAATGACTTGTGCAAGATATTTCCCGTCCGGAACTGTCCATATAGCAGTAGTTGATCCTGGTGTCGGGACAAAAAGGCGCGAAATTGCGATCAAGGCAGTATCCCTGGACGGTGATACCCATTATTTTATCGGGCCGGACAACGGTCTTCTTATCCCTGCCGCAAAAAGCATCGGAACGATAGAAGTATATGAGATTTCAAATACAAATCTATTTCAAAGAAATATATCATGCACTTTTCATGGAAGGGATATTTTTGCTCCGGTGGGGGCGCATATTTCAAAAGGATCAAGGATCGAAAATTTAGGTGGACGTATCCTTGATTATAAAGATCTTGATTTTGGGAAGGGGAAAAAAGTGAATGGTTCCATTCATGGCACAGTCATATATATTGACTCATTCGGTAATATTATCACGAATATTTCCGCAGAATCAGGGGATTTTCGGCCCGGGGATGAATTACGGATCGGGAAAAGAAGGGTAATATTTGGTAGTTCATATGCATTTTTCAAAGAGGGCGATCCTCTTATATTGATAGGCAGCCATGGGTTTCTTGAGATAGCAGTGAACACGGGGAATGCAGCGAAAATGTTTGGTAAGAAGCAGGAAGATGAAATAATAATTTCAATTTAAATTTATGTTTTTGGTGAATTTTTGGGATAAGTTATAAATAGTATTAGCTATTATTATCATTATCATAAGAATCATAGAGCAATATCAAGATTTTACGCTTTATGAACCTGTAAAAATCCAATTATAAAAGGTGAAATATGCTAAGAAAGAATGTCTCTATAAGTGACACCCATTTGAAGATGCTTGACCCATTGCTTAAGAAACACCAGGGTAATCTATCTGCAGCAATGAGAGATATTATCGATTTCACCGGCTTTGTTACTGAAAATATGGGAAGCCTGGAAACTGCAAAAGATCTTTTTAAAGAAAAAAATCATGCGATGGAGCAGACACGAAACCGCATTTATGGAATAACAATTCCCCTGACAATGTTCAGATGGCTTTTAAGTAACAGGAAAATCAGTTTACCCCCCATAAATGAAGCAATTCAATTGTTTTCACAACAAAATATCAATAGTTATGATATCAATACCCTTAACAAGGTAATAAATGAAGAGATCTCATTCCTGAACTGGCCTATTTCCGTGAATATCGGAAGTGAAAATGGTCAGATATCAATCCAGATAACGGGTATAGATCCTGAAATAAACAGTTTCTATGCAAAATTAATAACAATGTATCTCTCTAATAATAAGAGTCCTCAGAAAATAAATAAACTGTTGAATTATCCGGCATCTATATACATGTTATTCGGAAGTGCTTCCACTCAGGAAGAGGCACTAAAATCAATGTATGAAGCCTTTGGGGAAAATGGCCGTAAAATACCAGCAGAAAACGATGTAATTTTAATAGCATCATCATGACTCCTATTCTGAAAGCCTGTTTATCGAAACTTTGTTGTCGCTATTTTTTTAGTTTGGTTATCCAATAAATAAAAGCTATAGTTATTAAAAAGAGCATTGCAATTAATATAATATTATAAGATACAGGGTTTTTAACAGTATCTTTTACGATTTCAGGGGTTTCCTTTGGTGATGGGCTGGAAGTAATTGTTTGCACAGGTGTAAATATGGCCTGTGGATGGTATACAACCTGAATACTTTCAGTAATATTATTCCCATTCGTATCCCATGCAGTTATGGCGATGTTATTAGTCCCTTCCTGAAGCTTGACTGTTTGATCCCATACCTTTGTCCCGGAAAAATTTCCATTTACCAGAACTTCTTTAATACCATTTTTATCAGAAGCAGTACCCGAGATGTTAATTACCTGGTTTGAAAATATTTCGCCCTGCTGTGGTCTATCAATTATTATCTGTGGAGGAATGGTATCAGGAACTTTGAAAATATGCCACGTGTCACCCGATGCCGCATAGATATAATCACCCGATGGATGGACTGCAATAGCGGCTCTATCTTTTATTTCATTTATAAAAAATGTACCAGTAGTATTTGGTGCATAAGGGTTGCTGACATCCAGCAGGTTATATTCAGATGTTCCATCAGCCCTGGCAAGATAAACATCATTTCCTCGTATAGCTATATCATATACATTTTTTCCAAGAGAATGAAAGACTTCCTTTGGATTTTCCGGATCGGATACATCAACAATATAAAATCCAATTCTTTTTTCTGCACTTAAGAACACATAATTCCCGGAAACTTCAATTGATATCCCGGCCCATCCTTGAAGAGTTCCACTAATGTTGGATTTTAATACATAAAACATTCCAGCAAGTTTCGGATTTGTCTGATTGTTGAAATTAAAAATAAGAAATCCGGTATTTGTATCAGCTACATACATATATTTTTCAGTTACTGCAACATCATTTGCATTGTCCAGGTAGGTGATCTGTTGTAATTTTGTTGGATTTTCAGGATCACTGATATTGAGTACATATATCCAACCCGGACCTGATGCCATATACAAACGATCTCCCAGAATAGATATCCCATAAACCTTATCAAAATCTGTGACTTTATTGAGTAGCCCGGGCTTTTCAGGATTACTTACATTGTATACCAGGAGGGAGTTCCCATCAGCAATGAACATGTAATCCTTATAGAATTCGGCATCGTGAGGTTCGGATGTTGTGAAAATGCCAACATCTGTCAGGTTTTTCAGGGGTTCACCCTGTGCCAGACCAACGGTTAAACCCAATATCAAAATAAATAAAATAAAGTTCCGGATCAAAACTCTCACAATTATATTATAGAAGCCGTTAATATTTATATTTTTCCGGCATTTGTCGATATCGATAATTTCCGGGCTATAGGAAAATATACATCATTTCGTTTAGAATAAAGTTACGAAAGTTAAGTGGTACAATTTTGGGGGAAATCTATATATAGTCAAAAATGAATTTGTATGATTAAGTAGGATTATAAATAGTTAAACATGTAAATAAATAGTTTAACATCAGGTGATATCGTGAAAAAACCATTAATGTATATACTATTAGCTTTAGTCGTCCTTTTATCAGGATGTGTATCGACAGTAACTCCAGTTAACCCATCGGACATAACAATAAGTGTTGCGCCGATCCAGATGAAAGAGTTTCAGGAAAAAGAAATATCAGTGAATGTTATGAACAACGCTACATCACCGATAGATTCTGTTTCTGTAAAGTCACTTGAGCCTTTCACAGTTCTCTCTGGCGGAAATTTGAATATTCCTGCAAGGGCAGACCAGCCGTCCACTGTTCTCTTACCTGCAAAAATCCAGGCACCAGGTTTCAAAGATGTTACAGGTACAACAACTCTTACAGTCTCCTATCAGTCAGGAAAGGATGCAAAAGGCAATCTCATAACTAATACGAAATCAATTCCTGTGAATACCATAGTTCTTCCTGATGCAAAACTTCAGTTCGTTGGCTTTGTTAAGGATATTAACAGCATATCAGAGGCTGAAGTAACCACATGGGAAGCAAGTGCTGGAAATAATCTGACTGTAACCTTTTCAATTAAAAATGATGGCAGGTCAACAATAGATGAAAATACCCTGAAAGTATTCGTGGATGTTGATAATAAGAGAATGGGAACAAATAATTCACTCACAATCGGGAATGCAATGGCAAAAGGCGGAACATCCAATACACTACCTCTTCAAATCCAGGTATTGAAAAACGCACCCAATGGAGAGACAGATGTATTCGTTACTCTTATGATGGGTGATAAAGTCATTGATTCAAAGACAATAAAACTCAAGGTAAAACTATAAGATATGAAATTGAAGGTTTTTTTATTTTTTATTCTTATTGCAGTAGCCCTTAGCGGCTGCATGAAAGAATACGGTAGCGTCTATATAACTTCAACCGATGTTATGTATTCACAGGGTGAAGACGGAACAAAACTCACTGTGACCCCGTATATCAGGAATGACCAGGATACTGATACTGGCTCACTTACAGTCAAAATAAAAATAAGGGAACCTTCAACAAATTTAATAGTTGCAGAAAAGGATTCGGATATAGGTTATATTAAAAGCAAATCTTCTTCGTCCAACAGTGTATCACTCAATGTTCCGAATCCCGGCGAATATGCAGTTGCTGTCCAGGTATTTGAAGGAGAAAAGCTCTTAACTCCTGAATATGTTGCTCCTGTTGTTGTCAAAGCAAAACCTGCGCCAGGTGAGCCATCGGATATCAAACTTATTGATATGACTATTGTCGTAACCAAACTTCTCAATGACGCTTCAATGGCTGTAGTGGATGTTTCACCCGGATTATATAATCAGGGAGGAGATTCAAATCCATTGACCCTTGAAGTGACAGCCCAGATAGATCCTTACAATACATATATCCAGAGTGATACGCTAAACATAATAAAAAGCGAAGGCAGATCCAGGGGCAAGGTTACATTCACCATTCCCAGGAATAAGGAATATAGTTTTTCCGTGAAAGTCCAGGAAAATGGAAGAACAGTTGCACAGGCTAAATTGGTTGACAAAGTAAAACTGAATACTTTGAAATATAACGAACCCATAACTAATATGCTTGTGGAAGAAGGGAAACCAAAACCTGTACAAACGCAGCCCAAAGAACCTGGATTCCTGGCTGAAACGGCATTGATCGGAATATTGCTTGTATATCAAATAATTATCCGACGCAGGAGATAAAATAAAATGGAAGGGGAACAAAAGGAACAAAAAAGTGTAGAAAAGATAGAAGATAACAGTTTCCAAAAGCTGGTCAACATTGCAATTGTTATCATGCTGGTTGGACTTATCTTTATCGCACTTTACACATTTTTTTTCAATATGCAGGAGGCAATTAACATGCTGGTTATAACTCAGTATGTGCCTCTTGTTAGAGCGATTTTCAGCCTTGTAGTCATTGGCGTTGGCGTATATCTTGTGAAAATGTTCCTGTCTCGATAATCGAAACCTTTTTCTATGGTTAAATATATTGTAAGCGTCGCCGACAAAGGTTTGATATACGATGTCGGCAATTAGCACCTGTTGTGCCCAGATAGCTCAGCCTGGGAGAGCGCTGCGCTGAAGACGCAGATGTCCCCGGTTCAAGTCCGGGTCTGGGCACTATTCTTTTTACTTCGAATAGGAATAATTATCTCATTCTGAGGTTCATCAACAAAAAAATAGATTCTCTCTCAAAGAGTTTAGTATCTCCTTGGCCTGCATTTATCCAGCAAAATGACTTTCCTGGCGGTCTCTATATCATCCGTTTTGATTCTCATTTTGAACCACCACTTGTTGCCGCCTTCTTCTACGCTGCCCACAGCAACCATCCAGAATTCCCCATCGATTACAGCCAGCCCATAATCATCTCCGAACCATTCAGTTATCTGATCTAAAGCTGTATCGGTTTCTTCGAGGGGCAGATCATAAAATGATTTTTTATCTTCATATTTATCCAGGAACTTCTCTGTCCCCACTTTCCATGTCTCATCAAAAAAATCATCAAGAAGGTTCAAATCCCTGATGCATTTTAACCCCATTTCAATTTTCTTTAACTTGTCTTTAGTTTGTTCATTATTTCTATCCATACTTATTCACCCCGAATTTCATTTAATAATATGTAATGGCAAGGGTATTAAATCTATTGAAAACAATTATATACTAATAATCAGAATTGTTAATATGCTAATTTAAGGGGGTAAAATATGCCAAAAGAAGCACAGAAAACATTTGAACAAAATATGGAAGCAATGAGCAAAATGACTCCGGCACAGATGCAGGATAAAATCAAAGATCTGAATAAAATATGTATTTGTGTAAACTGTCCTACTTATATTGGAACAGGCGAGAGTAAACTTACATTTTGCGCAATCGGGAAAAGCACAATAATCAAGAATTATAAAGGCTGTCTATGCCCCAACTGCCCTGTCCAGAAGACCCTGTCTCTCAGATGGGACAGCTATTGCCTCAAGGGTTCTGGTAAAGAGCAGTCAGGTATGAAGTGAACTTACCACCCAGTAGGGTGGCTTCCTGTTTCATAAAATTGATACACATACAATAGTTTCGGACTTCCTGATTCCTGAAGAAGACCATAAAAAAATAAAATGAGGGAATGCTCCTTCCAATAATTCTTCTGAAACAGCATAGTATTGTAGCTTTTATATCCCTCATAAAAGGCTATAGATGTGTATTTTATCTTATAACTACTCCGATGCTGATGCTTCCTCCGATGCTGCTGCCCTCTTAGATGCCTTTGAGGGTGTGCCTGACATTGGCTCTTCGCCGGATTCCTTTACTTTCTCCATTAGCTCTTTGTTGAAATTCCTCATTCTCTCTTTGTATGCTTCAGCAGTCTCTGATTTTGTGCCTTTTTCATGAGATTTCCCAGCCTGTTTACCTGACTCCTCCTCTTCAACAGAGTGTTTCGGTGTTGCCATACTTTTTCACCTCCTTTTAATTTATATTTATATTTTCAATCTCAGTTTCTATTATGCTCCCACTCAATCTTAAGAGTTAAAGGAAACTTTGAATGAATATTATATTTGTTGTATAATTATAGCAGCTAATTGAAAGATTGCTATTGTCTTTCATTTTCTGTTACATCCCTACTTCCCTGTAATTTCATTATATGTGTGTGCCAATATTTATATTTATACTATGTCAGGAAGTTAGTAAAGTAGTTACCAGCGCCTGTCTGGCATTGGTGTGGAAATTAATCTCACAAATTCTTATCTGGTGTGAAATTATCCGATTTTATCAGAAAATATGTACTATATTCAAAATCAGCCTTCACAGGAGTTAAAATATGGGCAATATTTCTGATGAAGATAATTAATAATCATATAAAAGGAATCGGCTACACCTTAAAATTTCATAGAGTAGCTTTTGATACTCTTTAGAAAATATCTCACTTAATTTCAATGTTTGTGAAGAATAATCATACTCAACCTTATATTAATGTGTCTTCCAAGTAAAATCATATGACTGAAAAAAAGCAGAAATCCATCCTTATTGTAAACGGTGAACCGGATATAGCTGACTTGTTTGCCGAAATGCTTCTCATGGTTGATAATACGTATATTGTTAACACAACATTTACCGCAAAAGGGTGCCTGGCCGGAATTAAAAAAAGTTCTCCCGATGTGGTTTTGATGGATATGGAACTTCCGGACATGGATGGATGGGATTTAATAGAAAAAATAAAAAAGAATCATTCGGATATACCTATTGTGGTCAATACATCAAAAATTCCCGTAATCAGTGATATGTTTAGACTTTCCATGGTCTCGGATTACCTCATAAAGCCTGTAACTCTGGATTGCCTCCATATGGCTGTAAGGGATGCTATTGAAATTCCCTCATATCTTGAACAATGCGTTAAAACAATTAAATATCACAAAGAAAAGGAGGATGTATTGTATTTATTATTCTTATTATTGAAACAAAACATTCTTGACAGGAAACGATTCATCTTGATGCGACAGCTTTATCCGGACCATACACTTGAAAATGACCCGGAAAGCAAGAAACTTCTTGAGAATTTGAAAGAAAAGATCAATTCAGCACAAACCGAAATAAAACATTTCAAAAATGACCGGTTTTTATTAGCCTGATATTCTTTAATTATTACCATCCCTCCTCTGGTGCAGGGAGATTCACCTGCGCATTTTGCCTTTTTTATCACACCTTTTTCACAACACCGTTTATATGTATGCATCATGATAATGATTATAAGATGAAAGGTCTGGCGTAATGACGCCACCTAACTCTATAAATCAAAAAATATAAAATTTAACGGAGGCGTTATGAAAGCTAAAGGAACAAAATTAATAAAAAATGAAGACGCCGATGTCGGTATAGGCACTCTAATCATATTTATCGCCATGGTACTTGTTGCGGCGGTAGCAGCAGCAGTGTTGATCCAGACATCCGGGATACTTCAGAAAAAAGCAACAACTGTAGGCAAGGAAGCCACATCGGAAATATCTTCCAACTTGAAAATTGTATCGATCGTCGCTACTGTAGCAGACGAAAATGCTACGTCACTTAACTTTTCAATAGAGATATCAGCCGGTGGGAATCCTGTTGATATAAGAAAAGCTGTAGTGAAATATATAGATGATAGTCATGCAAATTTTATTAACATTTCTCAAACTTATACTGAAGAACGAATGTTAGATGCAGATGCCAATATTCTCTCGCCAGGCGATCTGGGCAAATTTAATGTTAATCTTTCTGGTAACAGTATGAATTTATCAGCCAGGAAATCCGCCACCATCCAGATTATTCCTGAAAAAGGCACTATGGTAATAAAAGATATTGTTGCCCCATCAACATTTGGAGGAAATACCCAGTATCAGTTATTCCCATGAAGGAAAAATTCTTTAGAAGGTGAAAATATGAATAAACAAAAAAATAGCATATTGATAAATGATACGGCAGATGTTGGCATAGGGACATTAATAGTATTTATAGCGATGGTCCTGGTAGCAGCAGTTGCAGCAGCAGTGCTGATCCAGACATCCGGCATTCTGCAGCAAAAAGCACAGCAGACTGGTAAGGAAGCAGCAACAGAAGTCACTTCCAATTTGAATATTGTATCGATTATCGGGAATGTTAATACGGGTACATCGAAGATTGCAAACTTTACCGTAGCTATACAATTATCGGCTGGCGGGCAAAATATTGATTTCCAATCTGTTGTTGTGAGATATATTGATAGCGGGAAAACGGATACAATGAATTACAGTAGTAGTAATACATCTAGTTTGGATTCAACGATGTTTAACTACACTGAAGAGCGATTTACCGGAACCGCGAATAAAGTCCTGCAAGTAGGTGACCTTGGTATAATTACAATTAAACCGACTAACGGATTAGGTCTCAGGGAAAAAGGCCTTATTGAGATAGTTCCGGAATCAGGCACAATGGTAATGAGGGAAATAATAGCCCCTGCAACCTGGGGAACCAAGAATTATGTCCAGTTATTCCCCTGATAAAGGGGAATTTTTTCCTTTTTAAAGGAAAGGAGTATATATGAAAGCAAACCAGAAATTCCTGACAGACAATGAAAGGGGTGATATCGGAGTTGGCACTTTGATCATATTCATTGCGATGGTGCTTGTCGCCGCAGTAGCTGCCACAGTACTGATATACACAACAGGGGCGCTTCAGCAGAAAGCTACAAAGACAAGCAAAGAGGCCACGCAGCAGATATCTTCAAATATCGTTGTGGAGCAGGTTCTTGGAGATAGAGGTGATGCGGGCAATGGAACTATGAATCAATCAATAAATGATCTATTGATCAGGATTAAACCGGATGTAGGTACTACTTCGATAGATTTGAGGCAGGTTATTGTAACGATTATGGATTCTACTAAACGCTATGATCTAAATTTTTCAAGTGAAGTTTATAATGTTACTAACGGTAGTAACACTACTAACACAACTTATACTGCTATATCAGTGCGGGATGAAGATAAGTCATTTTCTAATACAACTCCTGTACTTAACAGTGGAGATTTAATAGAAATCAAGGTATCTTACAATGCCATACAGGGTATAACCTTAGCCCCGAGAAAAACCTTCTGGCTATCTTTGAACCAGGAATTAGGGCAAGCTGTAAATCTCGAAATAGCAACTCCAAACTCGTTCGGAGTAAACAGGTACGTACGACTATATCCATAACAGTGGAGATATCCTATGGGTTTTTCAACCTCTGCTGTTATAGTTATATTCATTGCGTCCATTCTGCAAATGGCGTCAATGTTCTATCCTATGGCGGATATGTCATATCGGCAGGTCCAGGAAGCAAAAAAAAGTTCAAATGAATTATGGAATGAAAAATTGAATACCAAAATAGTAATCACGAACTGGGACCAGGGTAGCAGAAACCTGACTGTATTTAATAATGGTTCAATGACCCTTAATTCCAGTAAGATCAATGTAATATTAAACGGGAAATTCAATTCGTCTTATAGTGTAAATCCAGGCGGCGTCTGGCCGCCTGAGACATCCATCAATATAACGATCGCATTTGTAAGCGGCAGAGTGAAGATTATAACCGAAAATGGTGCAGCTGATTATTATTCACTGACCTAGGAGATAAAAATGGGAGCAGGCGCATCAGCAACTCAGATGGTCTTTTTCATCACATCTGTAATAATTGCATTGAGTATAGTTGGAGCAATTTTCCTGAACATCCAATCGATCTCCTCAGCAGCAATTGTCGGGAGTAAGACATTTGCGGAACAATTGAAAACGGATATCACCATCATAAGCGATCCTGAATCGATACCTTATAACAGTAGCAGCGGCATTTATACATTTTATGTAAAAAATACGGGGAAAGAAAATCTCGGCATACAATATGTTACAGTTATTATAGACGGAACTATTGTTATTGACAGCAACCTTAACAAAACAATTTTAGGTAACGATCCGATGTGGCTTTCAGGAGATGTACTGCAAATTAATGCGACAACCTCGCTTTCCGCAAGCAGTCATAATATCAGGGTAATAACGAATAACGGAATTGAAGATACTTTTTCATTCAGGACACCATAGATATGGCAGGATATAATTTTGTGCTTGACAGGGACGAATTGAACCAGATGCTGGGGGGCGGTTTTCCGAAAGGTTCCCTGATAATGATAGACGGTCCCAGCGGAAGCGGAAAAAGCGCACTGTGCCAGAGATTTGCTTATGGTCTTCTTGACAATAAAAATACAGTCACCTATATTTCAACTCAATTAACCACGAAAAATTTCATCCGGCAGATGAAATCAATTGATTATCCGATAGGGATCAGGTTGCTAAAAGGCGAACTATTGTATATTCCGGTTTTTCCATTGTTAAAAGAATCAAAGCCCCGGATTGATTTTCTCCAGCGCCTTATGGGTGCGGAAGGACTTTATGAAAAAAACATAATTATTATAGATACTCTTTCGGCGCTTATCCGATATGGGACTGATGCACAGAAAAGCCTTGAGCTTATTTCATTTTTCAAGAAAATAACAGGTTTACAGAAAACGATCATTATTACAATGGACACTACAGAGATGCCTGCTCATGTAGTTTCCGAATTTAAAGATGCAGCTGAGATCATGATAACAATCAAAATGCGGCAGATGGGGACTGAAATGCTGCGAACTATGGTCATAAACAAATATTCGAATCCCGAAATACAGGTTGGGGCAATGATCGGATTCAAGGTAGAAGCAAAAAGCGGTGTCATGATCAACATTTCCGGAGTTTCATAAGGGTGAGATCATCATGGATGATAAATTCGAAGAAGCCCTGAAAAGAAACCCGCATCTGGCGGAATATGTGGATAAATGCAGGAAAGAAAGCGGGATAATGCCGGACTTCATGCCTAAATTATCCCGTGATATTGTAGACATTCCTGTACCTTCCATAATTTATCCTGTGGGCGACCCGATATTTATCCATCTAAAAGGTGACAAGGTCACAAAGCAAATTTTTTATATTGCGATTGAGCCAGCCCTATCCCCGGATGAGACGAAAAAATATAAGGCTATAATGGATACCATTCTTGAAAAAGCTGCTGATGAGATAGTTCCTGAAAATGAGGAACAATTGAGAAAGTTAATGATGAAACTTTTTAATGAATCTGTCCATATTGCGGGGAAACTGGTACCAATTGGAATATTGGATAAATTTCTTGGAGCAAAATCCATATCTTTAACTCAGGATGAATATGATAAAATCTCTTATTTCCTTGACCGGGATGTTATCGGCCAGGGGCCGATAGAACCTGTAATAAGGGATCCTTACCTTGAAGATATTCATAGTATTGGAGTAAGCGGTATATACATAGTCCATAAGATAATGAATATGCTTACAACCAATCTGACCTTTGGCACCCAGGAAAACCTGAGTCATTGGCTGCATACTGTGGGTGAACGCATCGGCAGGCCCGTAAGCGACGCGCGCCCCCTGATCGATGGTTCTCTTGGTGATGGTACACGAATTGCGGCTATTTATAGTACTGACATCAGCCGGAAAGGTTCCAGTTTTACCATGAGAAAATTCATGGAAGTGCCGGCGAGTATTCCCCAGCTTATCAAGTGGGGAAGTGTAGACGCAAATCTTTGCGCATATCTCTGGCTTTTGCTTGAGAACCAGATGAGCATTTTTTTTAGCGGTGAAACAGCAAGCGGCAAAACAACAATGCTTAACGCTGCATTGCCTTTCATTAGCAGCAAATCAAAGATGTATACAGTAGAAGATACCGCTGAAGTACTTCCGCCACAGCCAGCATGGCAGCAGTTGATCACACGGCTTGATGGCCCGGTTGAATCCCAGGTAGATACATTTACTCTCTTAAAGGTTGCCCTGCGGTCAAGACCAAACTATATCATAGTGGGTGAAATCAGGGGCGCAGAGGGCGCAGTCGCATTCCAGGCAATGCAGACCGGACATGCTGTTCTTGCCACGTTCCATGCTTCATCTGTCAGAAAACTTCTCCAGAGGCTTACTGGTGAACCTATAAATATCCCGCCAACATTTGCTGATAACCTCAATGCAGCTTTGATACTTCAGGCAATATACCGAAAAGGCAAATATTTGCGAAGATGCACATCGGTTGATGAGATCGAAGGGTATCTGGAAGAAGCAGGAGGTGTAATAACCCGGGGAGTTTTTGAATGGGATTTTACAAATGACAGGCATCGTTTCAGGGGTATGAATAATAGTTTCCTCCTTGACAAGATAGCTACCAAGCAGGGTTATGACGATAAGCGCCTGATATATGATGACCTTGCTTTACGTGCCAAAATACTTACCAGGATGGTAGAAGAAAATATCCTGGATTATTATAAAGTAAGGGATATAATCTGGGCATACCAGGCAAGAGGTCTTGAAGGTATTCCTTTTGAGGTATGAAATATGAACACAAAAGTCATATTCCATTGCCTTGGGATCTCGCAAAAAAACTATTTTATGAATTTTGTGATCCCGATAACTATTTTAGCGATTTTATTTCCAATTATAATCCTGCTACTTGTGCCTTCAGTCATGGAAGGAGTTCTTTTCCTGGGTGTAATGCTTGTCCCCATTGCACTATTTGCAATGGTGATAATATATCCCATATCAAGCCTGGAAGGGAAAAAAAAAGAAATTGACAATAATATACATTACTATATTACACATATGGGTGTTCTTGCTACTTCCCAGATGACAAGGGTTGATCTGTTACTCAAACTGTCACATACTGAAGCTTATGGTTATCTGGCAAAAGAGACAGGAAGGATACATGCTCTTATTTACTACTGGCATGTAAGTTTCCCGGTTGCATGCAGATTCATAGCCCAGCGGACACCTTCCATTCTTTTTTCGGACTTTCTTGATCGGATGGCGCATTCTGTCCAGGCAGGGCAGGATTTCCGAGAGTTCGTGTTATCCGAGCAAACCGTGGTAATGAAGGATTTTGTGACCATGTACCAGGACTCTTTGAATTCTATAGATATGATAAAAGAAATGTTTATTTCAATGTGCATGTCCCTCATATTCATAGTAGCATTCGCGATCATCATGCCAATAATTACGGGCATGGATTCCATATTACTGCTTGGCGGCGCAATAGTCTTGTTCATAGGTACGGAATTTGTAATATTGTTATATGCCAGGTCAAAGGTTCCTGCCGACAGGATATGGCATACACTTGAAATCGAGACAACTGCTGACCGCAGGATCAAATGGTCTATGCCGGTTTCTTTATTCCTCTGTATAATCGTTACGGGAATTGTTGTTCCATTTTCTAAATTACCAACAACTATAATGTTTGCTACTTCGTTAACTCCGTTATTACTTACCGGACTGATAGCGCGGACTGAGGAAAATAAGATAAAAAGGTATGATAATAATTTTGGAGCCTTCATCCGTTCTCTTGGCGGGGCTGCAGGGTCAAGAAGCGGACTTATTCTTGAGTCACTAAAAGAATTGATTTCTCATGATTTCGGCCCGCTTTCAGAAAATGTAAATAACCTGTATAAGAGACTCAGAACAAGGCTCAATACTCCGCGTTCATGGGAGCATTTCGCTGCAGGAACAGGGAGTAATCTGATTGAACGTTTTGCAACGATGTTCGTGGAAGGAACAAATGTGGGTGGGAAACCAGCTTTAATCGGAGATATTATAAGCCACAATTTTATGAGTATACTTTCAATGAGAAAATTGAGATATAGCAGCGCTTCAAGCCTGATAGGCGTGCTTTATGGCATGACCGCAGGAATTGCAGCGACTATGTTCCTTGCTGTGTCTATAATTGCAATGCTGGCAAAAATGTTTTCAAATGTTTCGATTCCCGATATCGATATAGGGATTTCAATTGCTACGATTTCTGCCACTAATATTCCACTGATGACTACTATGCTTATGATAATGATGGTGTGTCATTCACTTATGTCTGCAATGCTAATAAGAATTGTTGATGGGGGTCATCATTTTAATACCTATACTCATTTTGTAGGACTTGTCTGGATTTCTGCGCTGACTGCTGAATTGACAATTCAGGGGATGGGGCCGCTATTGGGTTTGTAATGATAATGAGATCACACTAAATTTCACACTTTTGTATATATCGGTGTGATTGACCATCATTAATGATAACAGCTTTAAAATATAGAAATCTACGAAATAATATATCGAGGAAAAATGATCGGAAAAATATTGCTTGTGGATGATGCACCTTTTATGAGAATGATGCTGAAAAAAATCCTTGCTCCGACTGGAAATGAATTAATTGAAGCTGCTGATGGGTCGGATGGTGTGTCCAAATATAAGCAACATAAACCTGACCTTGTGTTCCTGGATATAATGATGCCAAATGTTGACGGGATCGAATGCCTGAAACAAATAATGGCACATGACAGTAATGCTAAAGTCATTATTTGCGGCTCGATAGGGCAGCAAACGGTAGTAAATGAGGCAATTAAAATGGGTGCAGGGGGTTATATTATCAAGCCATTTGATGCAGCAAAAGTCCTGGCAATTTTTTATAAAAATGTGCCAGCCTGATCTTTCAGACTGCTGCATTGACACTGATGATGTGTAATCATGTAATATCACACCAATATCACACTTTTGTATATACTGATGTGGTTGGGAATAGCATGTATAACGAAATCAACTTTAAAACATGGAAATCAAAAAATAATATCTCGGAGGAATAATGGCTGGAAAAATATTACTGGTGGATGATGCGGCATTCATGCGAATGATGCTTAAAAAGATCATTGCACCGACAGGACATGAATTATTAGAAGCAGTCGATGGTTCGGACGGTATTGTAAAATACAAAGAACATAAACCGAATCTTGTATTCTGCGATATAGTCATGCCAAACGTTGATGGTATTGAATGCCTGAAGCAAATAATGGCTTTAGACAGTAATGCAAAAGTCGTTATGTGCAGTTCAATCGGACAGCAGACTGTAGTAAATGATGCAATCAAGATCGGAGCAAGGGATTTTATTGTGAAACCATTTGACGCTGCAAAAGTTCTGGAAGCTGTTTCCAAGAATATGTGATCAGGTCTAGCAATGCCCAGAATAAGAGTTCTTGTAGTTGATGATTCAGCGTTCATGCGCAAAATCATTATTGATATTCTGGCAGCTTCTCCTGATATAGAAATTATAGGCAAGGCAAAAAACGGACAGGATGCAATAGAAAAAATAACTGAACTCCGGCCTGATGTAGTCACTATGGACGTTGAAATGCCTGTTCTTGACGGATTACATGCGCTTGGTTATATAATGAGTGAGTGTCCCACGCCCGTTATTATGTTAAGTGGTGAGGAATCAAAACAAGCCGATCTTACCCTGACAGCGTTCCAATATGGCGCAGTTGATTTTATCCAGAAACCTTCAGGGAACATAAGCCTTGATATGGCCAAGATAAAAGATGAATTGATAAAAAAAGTTAAAGCGGCTGCAAATGTGGCGGTACATAAGCTTGGATTCATAGAAGAACGGAAAGTAAACGTTCGCAAGAAAGAAAAGATCGAATCCATACAAAGAATCAGGACTAAAAAGATAATAATAATAGGTTCTTCCACAGGCGGACCCAGGGCATTACAGCAGGTCATACCCTTTTTACCTTCCAATCTTCGTGCTCCTGTCCTTATTGTACAGCACATGCCTTCCGGATTTACCAAATCCCTTGCAGACCGTTTGAATTCCCAATCCATGCTAAAAGTGAAAGAGGCTGTTGATGGTGATATTCTGGAGGTGGGAACTGTTTATATAGCTCCCGGGGATTTTCATATGATCGTAAAACAGCAAAATATTAATGGTGAGCTTAGAGAAGTAGTCACACTCACAAAGACTGAAAAGGTACAGGGTGTACGGCCTTCTATTGATGTTCTTCTTGATTCTGTGGCGCCGATCTTTGGAGAAAATACACTTGGGGTAATACTTACAGGAATGGGTTCTGATGGAACAAATGGCATCAGGAAACTAAAATCAGCAGGTGGCAAGGTGATAGCCGAGGATGAGTCAACATGCGTGGTTTATGGCATGCCAAGGTCTGTGATAGACCAAAAACTGGCAGATCACATTTTACCAATTAACAAAATTGCTCAGAGCATAACGGAAAATACATAGAGGAAATAATTATGGATGACATGGATGAATATAAAGAAATGTTCGCAGTTGAATCCGCGGAACATCTCCAATCAATGAATGATGCACTTCTCAGTCTTGAAAAAGATCCGGCGAACAGTGAAACCATAAATGTGATGTTCAGGGCAGCCCATACCCTCAAAGGCATGTCTGCAACAATGGGTTATACCAATATTAAAGAACTTACCCATAACATGGAAAACCTGATGGACAGGGTCCGGAAAAATGAGATAAAGCTTGACTCTTCTGCAATAGATGTTCTTTTCGAATGTCTTGATACACTTGAAAAAATGGTGGAAACGCCGGAAAAATCCTCAGAAATTGATATTGCTTCTCTCATTGGCAAATTATCAAGAAATGATTATGTGTCTGTTCCATTAAAGGATGAGCAAACAGTTCAAACTAATGCATCTATTAATCCCCGGGAAAAATCCGAAACAGGCTGCAATATTTATGAAATAACTGTGACGCTTCATGAATCCTGCATGCTTAAATCTGCCAGGTCAACAGTAGTAATGAGAAATCTATCTGAGATTGGCGAGATTATTGAAACAGTTCCTCCGATAAAGGATCTGGAGGATGAAAAATTCGATCGGGAATTCAAGATCATAGTTTCGACAATAGAAGATGCCAAAAAATTAGAAGATGCGTCAAAAAAAGTATCCGAGATATCAAAAGTGGAAGTTAAATCCCACACAGGCTCTAAATCCAGGGAAAAAATTGAAGAAAAAACGTGTGTCACCGAGGGGAGTAAAACCTCTATAAAAAGCGTACAGAGTGTACGGGTAAGCATAGAACGCCTGGATTCGTTGATGAATCTTGTAGGGGAACTTATTATAAACAAAATCCGGTTAATACAGCTTGCCAGTGTGCATAAATTGGATGATCTTGAGGAGACGCTTGCCAGTCTTAACCGCCTTACTAACGACCTTCAGGAAGAGATCATGGCATCAAGGATGGTGCCTATTGAACAGATATTTAACCGGTTCCCGAGAATGGTAAGGGATCTTGCGAAGAATCAGGAGAAAGATATCGATTTGATCCTGGAAGGCGGGGATATTGAACTTGACCGTACAGTACTTGATGAAATTGGAGACCCGCTTGTGCATATCCTGAGGAATTGCATTGACCATGGTATTGAATCCCCCGGGGTAAGAAAACAGAATGGCAAGAACGAGAAAGGAACGATCAAACTGACTGCAAGGCGGGAAAAAAATCATGTTGTTATTGAAGCGGTTGATGATGGCAAAGGGATGGACCCGCAAAAAATGAGAGAAACTGCTGTAAAGAAAGGATTGATGACACAGGAAGAAGCAGCAAAACTTTCCGATATTGAGGCGATAAACCTGTCATTCATGGCAGGATTCAGTACTGCTGAGAAGGTAACAGAAATCTCCGGAAGAGGAGTAGGAATGGATGTGGTGCGGACAAAGATCGGAGGAATGGGCGGATCGATTAAACTTGAATCTGTCCTGGGGAAAGGAACAATGATGAGACTCAAGCTTCCTTTGACTGTTGCGATCATTCATTCACTGATGGTTAAAGTTGGTTCAGATATCTATGCCATACCTATTACTAATGTTATAAGAGATCTGTCAATTAAGAAAGAAGAAATAAAGACGATCAAGGGTGAAGAAGTAGTTCTGATACGGGGAGATGTCCTGCCTCTGGTTCGATTACATACGCTCTTTGACATTAAAGGTAATGGCTCCGAAGAACTTCTTGTGGTTGTAGTCGAACGCGCAGGCAGTAATGTAGGGCTGGTAGTAGACCAGGTTGTCGGCCAGCAGGAAGTGATAATCAAGAACCTTGACAATAATATATTAAAAGGAGTCAAGGGATTTGCAGGAGCCACGATACTTGGGGACGGCAATGTTGCTTTGATCCTTGATGTGGGGACATTATTATGATGAATTTACTATCAGACATCATACGTGAAGATGAGAAGGAATTTTCAGATTTGAAGTATATCATTAAAAGAAAAATAGGATTTAACTGTGAAGACTATAAACAGCCTCACCTGAAGAGAAGGCTTGCTGTAAGGCTTCGTGCGACCGAGTCAAAATCTTACAGGGATTATGCACAGGTGCTGTCAAAAAATGAGGACGAAATAAACAAGCTCAAAGAAACATTAACCGTAAATGTTACGGAATTATTCAGGAACCCGGAAACATTTGACTCTGTCCGGAACAATGTTCTTCCGGAATTGATCAAACAAAAGGGAATTAATAAAGTCATCAAAGTATGGAGCGCAGGATGCTCAAATGGTGAAGAACCTTATTCGATCGCAATTATGTTGAATGAATTCCTTGGAAGTTCTGCCAAAAGATATAATATTTCGATCCAGGCTACAGATATCGATGATGACTCAATTGCGAAAGCAGAAATGGCAATATTCCAGCCAAAACAGCTTGAAAAAATAGGCCAGGAAAGGATCAATCGGTTTTTCGTAAAGAAAGATAATAATTACCAGGTCATTGATGAAGTAAAAAGGCTTGTGAAGGTGAAACGCCATGATCTGATTTCAGGACCGAAATTTTCAGGTTTTGATATTATATTTTGCAGGAACGTTACAATTTATTTTGAACAAAAATTACAGGAGATATTGTATATGAATTTTTATAATGCTCTGAATGACGGGGGATATTTTGTTATGGGAAAAACTGAGACTCTGGTAGGGCCTTCAACCCAACTTTTCAAACGTTTTGATTTGAAAGAAAGAATATTTCAAAAGAGGGAAAAAATATGAGTGATATAAAAACGCTCACGGATTTCCAGAGCGATGCACTAAAGGAAGTTGGAAATATCGGGATCGGACATGCGACAACTTCCCTTTCCCGGATGGTAAATAAACAAGTGGGGATATCGCTTCCGGAACTTAAATTAATACCTTTGATCAAGGTGCCACTGCTTGTGAGAAATGAAGAACCTGTTATCGGGATAATACTTGAACTCAAAGGGGATGCAAAAGGCTTTTTGCTCCTTTTATTATCAAAGCAAACGGCAAAGTTTTTGGTAAGGCTTGTAATTGGTGAAGCCGATGTAACAAAAGGATTCGATGAAATGGAAACATCAGTCCTGAAGGAACTGGGTAATATCATGGGGGGTACATATATTTCTGCTCTTTCAAATTTCCTGTCAATATCGATAGGTTTGTCCCCGCCGTCGGATGTATACGATATATCGGATGCGATAATTAACCAGGTTGTATGCCTGATGAGCCCGGATGTTGAAGATGTTTTATTCCTCAAGACCCAATTTGATATTAATTCTGAAAAAATCGACGGGAAAATATTGATATTTACTGATTCTAACTCTCTTACAAAGATGCTTGAGGCTATCAACAAGCTGGTTGGGAACTGAACTGCCGCCCTGCAAGTAGGTGGCTTCCTGTTTTTATAATTATAATATTAACCTGCATCATAATGATAAGCATAATTATACTGCTTAGTTATATCTGAATATAGACGAATATTATAAATTATGGATCCGAAACCTGAAAAGATAATTATTGGAATTGCAGAACTTGTAGTTGTTCATAATCCTGCGGTACTTGTTACCATTGGTCTTGGGTCCTGCGTGGCCATCTCAATTCGTGACCCTGTAGCCCGATTCGGAGGACTTTCCCATATACTTCTTCCCAGTATATCCGAGGCGAATAATAAGAGTAATCCTATGAAATTTGCAGATTCAGCCATCGAAATGGTAGTGGACCTGCTGCTTGAGAAAGGCTGTGCGAAAAGCAGGTTAGAAGCAAAGATAGCAGGTGGTGCCAGCATGTTCAATATCGGAAGTAGTTCCATCAATATCGGGGAGAGAAATATCGAAGCAGTTAAGAAAAAACTCAATGAATTGAATATTCCTCTTCTTGCCAGTGATACTGGTTCGAATTATGGAAGAACTGTCGAATTCAATATTGCTTCAGGCATTATGTATGTAAAAAGCGCTTTTCATGACACGAAGGAAATTTAGCTATATTTTAATGTCCGGTCTGGTGGCCGATTTCAGGAAGAACACATTCGGCACATTCGAATTGCATCGTTGTATGGACTATCTGGAATCTTTCCTTTACTATCCGGTTTATTTCACTAATTAATATCTCTGTCTGCTGTACACGTATCCTGTCCACAAGCACATGTGCGCTCATGGCATGGATATTTGAGCAAATGCTCCAGATGTGGATATCATGTATCCCTTTTATGCCTTCTATTTCCATCATTGCCTTTGAAAGAACATCCGCATCTACGTGCTGTGGTGCAAATTCAAGAAGGATACGGATTGAACCGAAAACGAGTTTGGCCGCCCCATAAAGAAGCATCAGGCCTATCAAAATACTTAAGATCGGGTCAACAGCATTATTCCCGGTGGAAATAATAACTACTGCCCCTGCTATTACGGCTATGGATGCAAGAGCATCACCGATCACATGGAGATAGGCACCTTTGATATTGAGGTCATGATGCCCGTGCAGTTTTAAAGCAGCCCAGGCATTGACCAGAAGTCCAACAGTTGCGATAATGAGCACTTCAAAGCCTTTTACATGAGGGGGGTTTAAAATCCTTCCATATGCCTCATAAAAGATGAAAACCGAGATCCCTATTATTGTCAATCCATTGATGAGGGCGGCAAATATTTCAAATCTGTGATAACCGAAGGTCACATTCCTGTTGGACGGACGCGCTGAGATCCTGATCGAACCATAGGTAAGTAATAAGGCGATAACATCCATGAAAACATGAGCGGCATCCGAGAGCAGGGCCAGACTGTTTGATATTATCCCGCCTGCAAATTCAAGGAGAAAGATGAACGCTGTCAGGATAATTGCGATTTTCAGGTTTTTATTGATGTCTTCCATGTATAATTCATTATTGGGCTATTAGAGTAAATAATATTTTGTTTGTATTCTCTTATCGGCCCTAACACCGACGCGAAACCTCATAGTACCCAGGAAAAAATTTGAAGGCAGGAAGACAAAATGTGTATATACAATTCATTCAATGAAGGTAAAGTCTTGATCTTTAAGCCTCCGGCTAATAAATAATAAATGCAAAAAATATCGTGGGCATTGATATTCCTATCAGCGCCCGATGTTATTTAAAATCTCTTTGGTCTATGGTTCTGGTAGCAATCCCTGCAATATACCGGTCTGTCGCCAGATGGTTTGAAGGGGACTTCAGTTTCCTGTTTACAGTCTGCACAAGTTGCTTTGAACATTTCTCTCGGGCCCATGTGCATATCTCTCGGACCTGTTGCTCTGAATCCACCGCTGCTGCGGCTGTCGTTTTTTCTATCGTTACTCATATATATCTCCGTTAATTTTGTTATTTTAATTCTTTCCGGTAAGTGCTGCGATTGCAAATCTTTGCATTACCCGCTCGATCTTAATCGTTACCTGGTCTCCGATTTTCGTGCCAGGCACAAAAATCACTAAACCCTGTATATGTGCTATTCCATCTCCTTCTCTGGCAATACTATCGATCTTTACATCGTGGATAGCGCCTTGCGAGACCGGAGAAATTCTATCTTCTTCTGTTAACAAATTTTTACCTCTGTTTATTTTTAACCAATCTACCAAAAAAAGCAAACACAGAGGGGAAACCCCAAACTCTATAAATTACCTAATTAGACAACTGATAGCCATTAAATCAACATCATCAGATATAAGCTTTTTGGGGGTACTTTTATACTTGTGTGGTCATCGCCATAGTGGTATTTGTGATTGTTGCGATATTTTATAAACGCTGAATGAAGATAAAAAATCCCTCGTCGCTAAAGAAAACTTTGATATGTATTAAATTCATCAAGCAGATTCAATGCTTTTTCAGTCAGGGATGTTCCCTGATCCAGGCCACAGCGCTGCGTTATTATCAGGGGCTCTCCAACGCTTTCTTCAATTTCTTTTAACAAAAGCCATGCATGCTTGTAAGACATTTTCACTTTCTTGCATGCCCGGTTCAGGGAACCCTCATTGTTCATGGCTTCAAGAAGAGCTGCTTTACCTTCTCCTATGATTGGCTCTTCGTTATTATTTTTATTAACTATAGTTTTGCTCTTGCTTGTGTTCGTTTCATGGCAATGTAAAAATTTTATATTTCCTTTATCTTCATGGCAGTCTTCTGTGCATTCATAAGTACAAGTCCCATCTGGACATTCTTTCCTGTAAGGACTATCAATAGAGCATACGCACCCGCGCGAGACGTCACTACCATGTGGTTTGTTGATTCATATATTAACACATCAATATTCTCACCCGTTAGCTCTTCCATGGTTTCACCAGCACGTTTGAATGTAGCCGCTCCATAAGCTGCAAATGTTTCCCTGTGCATAGTATCCGATCTTGTGCTTGCCATAATAAGCCCGTCATGCGTTACGATAGCTGTAGATATGATATCTCCGGTGGAATTTTCCAATTCCGAAAGTGCAAGTAAATATAATTCCGCTTTAGTGGTCATTTTTATCGTTATGAAATGTGTCTGGATAATTTTCTCAACATTTTTTCAAGGACATACACGGAGATTATTGCACATACTCCAAATAATGTCTCCATTAATTCACGGATCGAATAAGGAATGGGGCAGCTAATGGTGCCTATTACACCAAGGAATTTCCATAAAATGGCAAAAATAGCTGCGAATTGGAAAAACATAAAAACGTGAACAAAATCTCCCGTTGATTTCGTTCCAAGCCTATAAGTTGTATATACTGTTATTGAGCCTCCTATCATCCAAATAATATTTTCCAGGTTAAAAAAAATATTTTTTATAGTTTCGGTTTTCATTCCGGAAAAATACAGGTAAATTAAAAGGATTGGAAATACAAGGACAAATATGAATGGAATAAAACTCATAGGTTTAGATGTAATTTTTCTTTTGTATAATTTCATATAAATGAGTATTAATGCGGATGTCAGGAATATCGCAGAGCCTATGCCAAAAATGTATCTTATTGAGTCTAAAACAGGCGATTTGAATAAATGTCCCAATTCACGGATCCCGAAAAATAAAAATGTCAGGAACAGATATTTCCATGGCATTTCACCCACATTCCAGTTACGTCTGTACTTGTAGGCTGTAATGACCAGAAGTAACGATGTCCACCAGAAGAGATTTGAAAGAATTACATGAATTCCGAGAGTTTCTTCAATTCCATATAAAAATAAACCGTCAAACATGATGACCATAATTATCCTAACAATTATATTAGCCTTTAGATGAGCGATACCTCTATTTTTTTGTGTGGATTGACCATTTCCTACGAATATGCTCATTTCAAGGTTGATATAATTTGAAAACCTCCCAGGAATGCTTTTTAGCCCATATTTTACTAGAAATGAATTGTACTGCGATACTAAAATTTAATATTAGAACTATCAATTCAACGATAGAATACCATGAGCAAACTTGGAAAAATATTAAGAGAGAAAGGCCCGATCCGCAAAGTTGGCGTGGTCGGAATGGGCTATGTGGGGATCCCGTCAGCGGTTTTATTTGCAGAAAAGTTTGATTTTGTATGGGGCTTCCAGAGAGCATCCCGGAGTTCAGGTTATAAAATCGAAATGCTGAATAATGGAATAAGCCCGCTTAAAGGAGAAGAACCAGGAATTGAAGACCTGATCAAAAAAGTGCGCTTAGATGGTAAATTTGAAAGCACATCTGATTTTTCAAAAATTAGAGACCTGGATGCAGTCACACTTGCCATCCAGACACCATTTAAGGATAAAGGTGAGCTTGAACCTGATTTTGGCGCACTGGAAGAAGGAATCCGCCAGATCGGAAAGTACCTCAGCGAGGGAATTCTTGTAGTTCTTGAGTCAACAATAACACCCGGAACTACAAAAAATTTTGCAGCAGATATACTGAAGGAAGAATCCGGCCTTATACCAGGTGAAGATTTCGCGCTTGCCCATGCTCCTGAAAGAGTGATGGTTGGAAGACTAATACGGAATATCCAGGAACACGACAGGATAGTGGGGGGGATAAATAAGGTAAGTACCGACCGCGCAGTTGAACTTTATACCCCTGTCCTCACCAGAGGCAAAATAATAGCCATGGATTCAACCGCAGCCGAGGTTACAAAGACTGCTGAAAATACATTCAGGGATTTACAAATTGCTGCCATCAATGAATTAGCTCTTTATTGCGAAGCCATGAGAATAAATGTCTATGATGTAAGGACAGGTATTGACAGCCTAAAAGGCGATGGAATAACAAGAGCCATCCTCTACCCGGGCGCAGGCGTCGGAGGGCATTGTTTAACAAAAGATACTTATCATCTTGAAATAGGAGTCAAAATTTCCGGTTCAAAACTGGATTATCCTGCGGAATCTGTGTCCCTTTATGTCCTTGCACGAAAAATAAATGATTTCATGCCCCAGCATATGTATAATCTTACAAATGAGGGATTAACAGGTATAGGGAAGAAACTCAACGGTTCAAAAATAGCATTACTTGGCTGGGCTTTTATCAATAACTCTGATGATACGAGAAATACGCCTTCTGAACCTTATTTAGATATGGTGGAAAAAGATGGCGCCAAAGTTACGATACACGATCCTTATGTCTCCCGGGATGGCAGCCTTAAAATTTCCCAGGATCTTGAAGAGAGCATTAAAGGAGCAGATGCTATAGTTATTTTTACAGGACATAAACAATATTTAAATGTTAAAGCAAGTGCCATAAAGAAATTATCAGGGCATAAGCATCCTGTCATAATCGATGGTAGAAATGTGATCGACCCGGATACTTTCATCAAGGAAGGATTTGTTTATAAAGGGATTGGCAGAGGAGATAAGAACTACCATGAAATCTGCAATAAATAAATTTTTATATTTTATATATATAAAAGTTTATCTTTCAGCAATTCCTATTGCTTTCTTTTGTTGATATGATTCAATTGCAGCCATTGCTACCTCAAGGGCATGCCTGCTTGTTTCCCCATTGGAAATTACAGCTGTGTTATCCCTCACGGATTTTATGAAATGCTCCAGTTCATTCTTTAAAGGCTCTTTTGGTTCAACCTTGGCCGTGCGTACCCAGGCTTCATCATGCAATTCCACTGTCTGTTTAATATAATCAAGATATGCAACACCCTGTAATCCTATTGCAGTAAGATTCCGTATTTTATGGGGTGTCAGCCAGTTTGTTTCTACCATTCCCGAAAGATTTGTATCGCATCTTAAAAGGATTGATGCATGGTCTTCGAATGAATGAATATCTTTGCCCGCTATCGTATAAACTTCATTGATCTTTCGGCCGTAAAGATATGAAATAACATCAATATCATGTACACCAAGATCCATTATTATCCCAACATCACGTATTCGGGGATTGAATGGCCCAACCCGTCTTGAAGATATGGACACTATCTTGCCGAGCATACCGGAATCTACGATCTCTTTTAGTTTTGAGACCGCAGGATTAAATCTTTCGATGTGTCCCACCATCAGCTTTACCTTTGCATCACGTGCGGCTTTTATCATTGTATCAGCGTTCTTAAGGGTATCAGCGATAGGTTTTTCGACCAGCAAATGAGTTCCCGAATCAATAACATCAAGGGCAACTCTTGAATGAAAAGTCGTTGGCACTACCACGCTTACTGCATCAAGGTCCTGTTTTAGCAATTCATTGTGGTCAAAATATGGTGTGGTATTATTTGTCTTAGCCAGTGAAACAGCCCTGTCCCTGTCTGTATCACATATCCCCACAAGTTCTACGTCTTTCATTTCTCTGTATATTCTTATATGGTGCTGCCCCATGGCGCCACCACCTATTACAGCAACTCTCATTTTAAATCACCCCGGTATAAGTATTGTTTATTTAATTGGTTAATTATCATTTGTTAAATAATTTTTTGTTTATCCATAATCTTTTTCAAGGATTACCTATCAAGATTTCAAGTTATTTAAATCTATATGAGATTAAAATATAATAATCTATATAAACATGATCATAAGCATTGAATATATAATTATACTTTCCATCCATAGTAATACTTTTATAGCGTCGGGATGAAGGGATAGAGAAAACTCAACGCCTTCATGATTGAGATGAATCGTACCCCTTGAAATTGTAATACCTAACCCAAAAAAGTATTTGTTCAGAGTAAGTATGAAGAAAACATTCCAATTCAGAATATACCCTACTAAAAATCAAGAAGCAGCCCTGAATAGAACACTTTCCACATGCAGACATCTGTACAATGATTCTCTAGAAGAACGAAAGAGGCAAGCAGAATACGCTGGGAAAAGAGTTGAGTTGGTTAATCCGAGAAATAGGGGTACCGGAGGAACTACAGGATTTCAAGCCTGCCTGAGCAATCTCAATAAAGAAGCAATGAAGCAGGAGAAAAATTGATAATCATACGAAAATTCCAGCCTTCTGATTTCCAGTGGGTCATCGACATCGAAAGGAAGGTTTTTAATGAGCATGATCCTTATCTTTACATGCAGTTCTATGAGACATATCCCGATACTTTTATTGTGGCTGACATTAACGGTTTTGTTATAGGCTATGTGGCAGGATTTGTGGCACAAGCTGGAGTAGGGCGTATATTTTCACTTGCTGTCGACCCCAAATATCAAAACAGGAGTGTTGGCAGCAACCTGTTAAAAGAAATAATAAACATTTTCCGAAAGGAGGGAGTCATTGAAATAATTCTTGAGGTCAGGATGGATAATATTAAAGCGAAAAGATTCTATGGGAGACTTGGATTTTCCCAGTTCGGGATAGCTGAAAAATACTATAATGATGCCCAGAACGCCTGCCTGATGAAGCTTATGTTATAGGGGGCTTTTCTTACCAACGTTTTTCAAAAATTCGATTATAATTCTTCGAGATACCTTTCTGCGGATACCGCAGCGATCGCCCCATCACCTACTGCTGTTGCTATCTGGCGAAGTGGTGTGACCCTGCAATCTCCTGCAACAAATATGCCTTTGACAGAAGTTTCCATTTTAGCATTCGCGATTATAAATCCCCATTCATCCTTTTTTACATCTACAAATTTTGTATTGGGGATCAAACCCACATATATGAAGACGCCATCTGTTTTTACCTCCGAGATCGCATTCGTCTTCAGGTTCTTTAAAACGACCTTCTCAACGACGTTTTTCCCCACAATTTCTTCAAGTACCGAATCCCAGATAAAACTTATTTTCGGATTTGAAAAAGCATGTTCCTGGTTAATCTTTTCAGCACGCAGTTCATTGCGCCTGTGAACCACAGTTACTTTTTTTGTCATCTTTGTAAGATAAATGGCTTCAGTGATCGCAGAATCTCCTCCGCCTATAACTACAACCTCTTTTTCTTTGAAGAAAAAACCATCACAGGTGGCGCAATATGAAACACCCCTGCCTGTTAATTCAATCTCCCCTTTTGCACCCAGCCTTTTTGGCGTTGTGCCGGACGCTATTATGACCGACTTAGTTTCTATGTCGCCTTCTGTTGTTTTAATGATCTTGATATTTCCTTTATCCTCGATCGAATCAACTTCTGCCATTCCTTTCATCTCAAGCCCGAATTTGCGTGCCTGTTCTTCGAATTTTGCTGCAAGGTCAGCGCCTGATATCTCAAGGAAACCCGGGAAATTCTCGACCTTGTCGGTGACAATTATCTGCCCTCCGATCCCCATTTTTTCAAGAAGGACAGCATTCAGCATAGCGCGCTTTACATAAATTCCCGCAGTGAGACCCGCAGGCCCGCCGCCGATAATGACGATATCATAAACCATAATTCTTCAGTCCTTGTATGGTGATTATGGTATATAATTTCTTACAGGGTTTAAATGGGATTGTTTAAGCTTATGAAATTGAATTACTCAAACTCAACAATAGCCGGGAAAGATTTATGCCAGTTAAAAAGTCTTGATCATTATTACACAGGAGAAAAATTGAGGAGCAAAATAACAATCAGGAATATTTCAAAACGTCCTGTAAATTTCGATTATCAATATGGTCTTGCATCAATGTTATACTTTAAACTTGCAGAAGCCGACATAAGGTTAGCTAATGAGACACATGCACACCAGGGATTTAAATTCTATACTTTTTCCAATCTTGTTTTTATAAATAGGGACTTTTGCAGATCAGGTCTTCTATTTGAGAATGCGTATTTTATCTTATCTTCACCAGATGATAGATTTATCAAGAGTTTTGCAGAAGGGCTCCTGATGGAACCTGGATTTTACCTGGATGGACCTGATGGGAAAGTAGACCTGGTAATTGAGCGCATTGAAATCCTGGAAGAAATAAGTTTTGGAGATGAATGCCGGTTCAAGGCAATTTCTCCAATTTATGTCAAGACGATACGAAAAGAAAATGAGGAATTAAGAGAAGTTGATCTTTACCCGAAAGATCCGAAATTCTATGAGAATCTTCATAAGAATTTGATCCAGCGTTTCAGTGAATTCTATGATAAAGTTCCGCAGGATCATTTTGACATAATAGAGATATATGATATGAAGCCGAAAAGGATCAGGATTTCTGAAGGTTACAGGCGCTGCAGCTTGTTCAGTTTGCTCCTTCAGGCAAGTCCTGAATTATTAAAGTTCGCCTATGACGCAGGTCTTGGAGAGAAAAACGCCATGGGGTTCGGGTGTCTTGATATATTGAAAGCCAACATATGACAAATTTAACCGCAGATAAGAGTACTATTAACTTTCTATCAACATATATTAACGGCGCCGGGGTTGCGACCCCGGACCCCAACTGAAGCGCCGCCGATGGCGGAGTTTAACATGAAATCACCGGTTGAAATATCACAACTAACAATATTTGCACTGATATCAGGGGAAAAAATAGTTTCACTCCGCTCTAAAAAGATTTATAATCTCAGAGATAATTTAAAGAGTTCATGAAGGTGGAGAAACGAAGTGGAAAAGCAAAGAATACCCGAAAGTTAAACACTCGCTGCTCCATTTGCGGCATTGATATGGACTGCCCGAAGCCCAAAAATGGTATGCTGACCTGTGACAGGTGTATGGAATTACTGGAAAAGGGCTATTCTCCTGAAGAACTGAAGATGACACCTGAAGACATTTCGAAGCATATTCCACGATGTAAAAAGGTGGCTCATGGGTTGCTGGCTCTTACTTTTGAGGAGGATTGGAAACAGGTGCAGGAGATCGGCATGGAGAAAATTAATTATGAAGCCCTCGCGAAGGAATTCTACAACAGGGGCGCAGTTTCGATTCTGCTCCTTATGATAAGCCAGGGGATGCCGCCTGAGTTCCTGGATCAAATGAATGAGGTGTTAAGGGAGGCGAAGAAAATGAGGGTGAAGAGGGGAAGTGATGAATAACGAATCTAAAATAAAAAATGAATTCGTGGGCGATCCGATAGTTGATGCTGGATTAATGGCCATTAAATTATTGGCAAATAAAGAAACGAATGAATATTCAAAAGATGAATTAAAGAAAATTGCCGATGATCTTCTTAAACTATATTTAACTCCAGCTTGGTCAAAAGAAATGCAATCTATTTTTCCTAATAGCACTTACATACAACCTGCTAAAAATTATAATAAAGAAGAAAAGTCAAGAGAATTTTTATATGAATTAATCGATGGAATCGGTATATCTGAAAATAGAGAAAAGTATTGTATTTTTTGTGGCAACCCTGCTTATATGCGAAAAGATGAAAAACCGTTTAATAAAACACAAATCCCTCTGGTTGGTTCATCTGATTTTACTAATTTTTTTCCATCATTCAACGATGGAATTGAGATTTGCGCAAGATGTGCTTTAGCTATCCAATTTTCACCAGTTTTATATTATAAAACAGGTGGAAAACCCAGCTGCATAAGCTGCAACAATAAGGAAGTTATGCAAGTATATGGTAAGGAATGTATTGAATATATTACTCGAAATAAATTACTAGGTGCTTATAAAACAAAAGATTTCTCTGGCATATTTGATGAGGGATTTAAATCGCCACAAAATGCTCTATTTCATTTAGCATATAAAGTATGCTTGAAATATAAAAGACTTAGAATTTTAAAAGAACATGAAGAAATTGTGATTTATCATATAGATAATTTCAATAAAGATCCAAAGGGTGTTAGGATATATAAACTCCCAAATGAAATATTTAAATTTGTTATTATTTTAATGAATAGTCCTGAATATAAAAAAACATGGTTTAACTTATTGGATAAACACTATTCCAAATTTGATACAAATAATGATTCTCCAATCTGGAAAACAAATAATAATCGGATTCATGAATATTTATTAAAAAATGAAAGTATATTATGGGCTTTCAAGGATGATAATTCTAAAAAACCTACCGTCCCATGGATAATTGTTGAATGCTATATGGAGTTAGTGAGAAATATGAATAAACAGAGAATTGAGGGAATTAAAAATCTGGCTGACAAAATCGCCATCTGCATCGAAGAGAATAATACTAAAAAGAGAATTAACGATATTATTTCAGCCAGAGATTTTCCAACTTTTAGAAATCAATTAAGATTAGTTTTCAGGGATTGGCAAAAATTAGGTAAGGAGCAACCGATGATAACTTATGAAGAATATATCTCAACTATCATCCCGGAAGATTATTCCAATTGGAAAGAAGTTCAGGATTTAATTATCATAAGGTTATACGAAAAATTGCACAATATGCTATCGAGTGGAGTAATTGATGATGTCGAACAAGAAAAATCAAAAGGTGATGAAGAATGAAAACTATAATCGGAACTTACTTAATTGATGCGCCTTTTTCGGCGCTGAATAATAGAGGAATTGATCAGAGGGCAGCGAATGAGAATGAAGTAGCAACCAAAGTAATTCAATCTCCAGAAGGGATGAGACCATACGTTTCATCACAAGCGTTAAGATACTGGTGGAGAATGGTTTTAGAAAATAAATTTGGATGGAAATGTTCACCTGTGGAAAAAATTGGGAAAAATCAGGCTGTTACGAAAGGAGACCCAATGGAATACGATGATGACGATATTTTTGGGTATATGAGCGCCAGAAAAATTGAAACTTTAGAGAAAGATAAAAAAGATAAGTTAAAGATGGAAAATGTGACTGTTACAAGAGTATCTCCATTAAAATGCTCGCCTTTAATTGGATTTCCAATAAGACCTACTTCAGATTTTGGTGTATTAGTGAGAAAACTTGAAACTGATCCAATACTTTTCACTCATCAATTTTATAGCAATATATTTAAAGGTATTTTTGCGCTGGATATTGATTCAGCCGGAAAATTTACAATAATTGATAAACCCGGTAGCAAAAACTTATCAAAAGACCTCGCAGAAAAGTATGAAAAAAATGGATTAAAAAAAGATGAAAAAACATATGTACTTCCGTTAGAAAAAAAGAAAACGCGAATTTCTGATACCATTAAAGCTTTGAAGTTTTTGAATGGTGGTGCCATGCAGACATTGCATCACACTGATGTAACTCCTAAGTTAATTATGCTGGCGGTATTGAACAATGGCAATAATATATTCATGGATGTAATGCCTCACAATAAATACGATAATGGATTGGTCAATATCGATGCATTATCTGAAATGTTGGAGGATTATAAGGATTCACTATTGAGCAAAGTCTATATCGGTAAATTATCAGGCTTTGGATCAGATAAAGATAAAGAATTGGATAGTTTCAAAGCGCCAGATGGAGTTAACGTTGTGATTACGACTCCAGTTAAAGCAATTGATCAATTCATAGAGGAGATATTGACAAATACTAAAATTATTGGCGAATAATATGGAAGTTCTTCGTGTTGAAATACGGGCGATTACAGCTTCATTTAGATACCCTATGTTTGTGGTATCTTATCAGCCTACATATAAAATTCCTCCAATATCTACGATATATGGTTTGCTCTCCGCTGCAAAGGGTGAAAAAGTCAGTGTTTATGATTTATCCATTGGTTATGATTTTACATCTAAAGGAAGCGGTGTTGATCTGGAGCGGATTCTTGAGTTCGGTGGGGGGGATAAAAATAAACCCGTTTCATATCTTGGCAGCAATATAATACACAGGGAATTTTTATATGATTGCATATTGACATTATATATATCGGATTTAAGTTTTAAAAAATATTTAGAGAACCCGCACTTCACTCTTTTACTTGGCAGACAATCAGATTTAGCTAAGATAACAAAGATAGAAGAAATGACTTTGATTCCAAAAGAAAATGTTGAAATATATAATACAATGATACCTTTCGATGGAAAAGTGCCAGGACAAATCGTTGCTTTACCCTCTGATTATACAAATGAAGCTGAAAGAAAACCAATTGAAGTAAGAACTTATTGTATCGTAGAATCAAAACAACTGATTGAAAGGGCATACTATGATACTGAGCTAAATAAGGGTGTATATATGCATGAGTTCAACGATAAAAGCAAAAAGTAATGGCGAATCACTTGAAGAACATACAAATAATTGTCTTAATATTTTCGCTCAACTAAAGGATATTTATCCAGACTTACAAAAATTTACAAATTATCCTTCTTTTTATAATGATACTTTTGATGCTTTGTTTTTTCATGATTTTGGTAAGGCTGCAGAAGGTTTTCAAAAATCATTATCTCCAAAAGGAGAAGAATGGAAGTATAGGCATGAAATTCTTTCAACACCGCTTATTAATTGCCTGAACAAAGAAAATCTCGATTTTGTCAAGATATTAGTACTAACTCACCACAAAGATATTAATAAATTAGTAGAATATATTGAAGATAGCGATTTTTTGGGTATTCGTTACGAAGAACGATTAGAGGAAATCAAACCTAATATAAATGCACTGAATGAAATAATAACCAAATATCCAGAAATCTCTAAAAAAATATTGGGCTCAATAGAATGCAAAGTCGATCTTATTGAGAATATATCGAAAGATAAGTCGATATGGGAGGAAATAATACAAAAGAAAAGAATGGATTTTTCATCAAAGATGGGGATATTTGGAAAAGGGATGATAAATTCTTGTGATTATTTAGCTTCCAGTGGGATAAAAACGATTCTTAAACCATTACCAAGCTTGAGTAATGTATATAATTTTAAGTCCGTTACGAGTGTTCAGGAAAAGTGTTTATCAACTAAAGGTAATGCGATTATCATTTCACCAACAGGTTCTGGAAAAACTGAAGCATCTCTATTTTGGGCTACAAATAATCTCGATAAAACACTAGGAAATAGAATATTTTATGTTTTACCCTACACTGCGAGTATAAACGCAATGTATAGGCGATTGTTGATTAAATTAAGCCCATATTATTCAGATGATAGTTGTGTATCATTATTACATGGAAAAGCGTCTTATTTTTTATATAAGATGTTCTACGATGGTGATTTCAGAGGAATACATAATTTATCTAAGAAAATTTATAGTCCATATAAAGTAATGACACCTTTTCAAATTTTAAAACATTTCTTTTCATTGAAAGGATATGAGATGGGATTATTAGAAATGTACCGCGGGAGATTTATTTTTGACGAGATACATTCTTATGATGCCAAAACAGCGGGATTGATATTATCTATGTGTGAGTATTTGATAGAGGAGAATGATGCCAAAATATTGATAATGTCTGCAACGATGCCATCATTTTTGAAAAATATGTTTTTAGATAATCTTCATATTGAAAATGAAATGGTTATGGATAAAAAAGAATTGAGCAAATACCTTCGCCATAAATGCAAGATAATCGATGGAGATATCCTTGAAAATATTGATCTAATAATAAAAAGATTGCAGAATAAAGAAAAAGTTTTGGTTGTATGTAATACCGTAAATAGAGCCCAGGATGTTTATAAAAAATTGAAAAATGTAGTTACCGAATCTGCTTTGTTGCATGGTAGATTTATCTTGAAAGACAGGGAAGCAATTGAAAAAAATCTTGAAAATCTGAATTTATTAGTGGGTACACAAGTCATTGAAGTTTCGCTTGATATTGATTATGATGTATGTTTCTCTGAACCGGCTCCAATTGATGCTTTAATTCAGCGATTTGGAAGAATTAATAGACGAAAAAACAGCGATGGATTACCACTCAAAGGCATTTGCGATGTATTTGTTTTTTCAAAAGGTTCTGAAAATGATCGATATATCTATGATAAAATGATTGTAAATAAAACTTTAAAAGTTCTCAGTGAAATTGACTTATTGTTTGAAGATAAATTATATGAAGCAGTCGATGAAATATATATTAATGGTTTTGGCAATAAACAAAAAGAATTTGAAGATACGAAAACTTCATTTAGAAAAATGATAGATCGTATAGTACCTTTCAATAATTCAAACACAAGAGAATCAGACTTTTATGATTTATTTAATTCCATAGAAGCGGTTCCTGAAAAATATCGGCAGGAATATCTTGACTGTATCCGAAATAAAAAGTTATTCGATGCCATGCAATATTGTCTGCAATTAACGAATGGTCAATTTCAAAAACTACTCAAAGAAGGACGGGTTGATTTCGACAAAAAGACTTTTATAACTGCAAAATATGATCCAGAATTGGGATTATTGATAAATGAACATGAAGAAAATCAAAATATAATATAAAGTTGAAAAAAAACTCATCTTCTTATTAAGGAAATGCACTCCTCCGCCACATCCATCTTCCCCTTCACCCCCGCGCCGCCCTCTCTTCGCGGACTCTGCGCGCTTTGCGATGAAAACCCATGATTCCTGCGCTACAGGTAAAAACAGCCTGTGTCATATTATGCAATGCAACCGCTGATTTCATGTTAAACCCCGCCATCGGCGGCGCCTCACCGGGGTCTGGGTCGCAACCCCAGCGCCGTTAAGATAATGTTCTCTGGAATATATTTCGCGCTTACGCAGTGCTTCGGCTCCGCGAAGTGCCGGAAATTTATCCGACACTAATTATATTTTTTGATAACACAGATATAGCGCCGCTGCCGGAACTCTTCACCTTCCCCTAATCTTCCAGCATCCTACTATAGAGATCAGAATTCATCCAGAATCCATTTTTTTGAAGGCTATCCAGTACATCCTTGAAATTTTTTATCCTACCTTTGCGATGCATCGCCTTTAAAAACCCCAGAGTTCCCATCACATTAAGCCCCTGCATCATGGCAGCCCTTCTTCCAGCAAGATCATCCAGTAAAATAAGGTCTGCTTCCTGTTCAATAGCAAGAACAATTGCACTTTCCTCGCCCCTGTCCAGCATTGGTAGAAAAGATAGCACCTCAATATTTTTTATCGTTTGCACCTTGATCCAATCTGCATGCTTCACTTCACTTGAACCCTTAAGCTCATTTGAAGTAACCTCATTATAAACAGGTTCAGGCACCAGGATTTCCCCGAACTCAGATTTCAATAGATCCAGAATGCCAACAGCAGATAAGAAAATAAGAGGAGAAGAATTACTTACTACTTTCATTCAATATTCCCAGTCTCTTCGCTGTTTCAATATCTTCATTGAGTTCCGAAACGCCATAGTTCAAAGGGATATTAGAATCTTTCATTATCCCCAGCATCTCGGTTCGATTCACTCCAAGCAAAGCCGCCATTTTGGCAAGAGATATCTTCCCTTCCCTGTAAAGTTCCAACAGGAAATTCTTCTTCACAAAATATTCAATACGAGTTTTATCGATACCAAGTGAATATAAAATATCAACAGGTAATTGTATCTCTGTTTTGATGGTCTTTGCAGCTACTGTCATAATAACTAATTTTAGTTCTTTTATTATAAGCATTTGCATAACGGCTTCCCAACCGCCAAAATTTCGAAGGATAGTATATAAATGTTAGAAAACCATAAATGATATTAGAGGCACAGAAATGCCCCAGACAAAAATACTACATGTAATCTTTGATGGCAATGTACTTAGAATCGGTAGATTTGGAGCTAAATGTTCGCTATCTCGTAACTATTGAACGTAGAGAAGAAAAAGGTCAGCAAAACCTCTGGGAAACACTCAACAAATTCTCAGGAAAAGCAGATGGGCCAGAAGACTGGTCAAAAGAGCATGACCATTATTTATATGGAGTTCCCAAACGAAAAAAGGGACGCATTGACTGATTGCATTTCTTTTATCGTAATGAATGAAGAATCACCCGCCGCCATCTCTTCGCAGACCCTTCGCGCTTTGCGATGAAACCCCATGATTCTTGCGGATAAAAACATCCTTGTGTCATATTATGCAATGCAACCAATGATTTCATATTAAATCCCGCCAGAGGCGGCGCCTCACCGGGGTCTGGGGTCGCAACCCCCCCCTATAATCCACTATATCGTTATCCCCCACTTAAGCTCTTACTCTCTCTCTCTCATGGATATACCCAGTGACACACCCACACACCCACACCCATACACCTTTAGACAGTTACTCCCTTTGGTTTATCGTCTATTCAGATACAAAATAATTATATTGTTTTTCTTCTTCTAAAATAGCTCGTCTAATACAAATAGGACAATATAACGGAAAACCTATTAATATTCTTATATTATCTTTCTTCCTTCGTCTTAATTTACTCATAAATAATCGTCATAAATATCATCTAATATCCATTCCTCGTAATCGTAATTATCTCCAAAATCATATTCAAATTCATCTCCAAAATAATTAATATCTAAATCTACAAAATCGTATTCAAGGAAAAACTCATAACCGTGTGTCATAAATGTATACCTTTTTATTACCTTTCTGTAATTTTATCAATTCTTTATTATATTCTTCAATTTCCTTTTCTCTTTTAACCTGTGTTAAAAGGTCATCAAAAGACTGGAGTGCGCCCCTCAAAGTAGACAGGTAGTTAAGGTGTGTCTTATAGAGGGAAAACATGGGAAAAACATCAAGAAAAAGATATACACGTGAATTCAAGCTCTCCCTAATCAGGGAGCTTGAAAGTG
>CABMCA010000082.1 GCA_902384525.1 uncultured archaeon | reverse complement strand
CATACCCTGCAACTGTGCATTTGCGGTCTCCTGGGACTGGAATTTTGTCTCGATTTCAAAATTCGTGTTGTCCGCTGTCTGCATAATACGTGGCGCATTGTTCGGATATAATGCATCGTGGGATATAACCCCAGGTACCGTGATCTTGAGCATTGCATCCTGTGAACCGGTATTTACCATGCTAAATGTTGCATCACCCTTTGGATTGATGACCGTCCATTTCGAGGTATCCAGGTTTGCAGTATTGAAATCATCTGAAACGATGTTATTGACCGAAAGCTTTGATGAATTGCTGATAACATTTCCTAAATAGTTATTCACCCTGACGCTGAAAATCGCACCATTATCCGACATTGTTACCTGCGGTGTCGTATATGATGGATTTGTCGCGCCTGGAATGTCAATGCCATTCTTTCTCCACTGATATGACATGGGATATGTTCCTATTGCCACTACAGTGAATGTTGCGTTCTTACCCAATTTTACGATCTGGTCAACTGGTTGTGTGAGGATCCTCGGAGCCATTTCCGGTATCAATGGATCTTCATTGAGGATCGGGGAGGCAGTATTAAAGAAATAATCAATCAGACCATTGAAGGCAGGTGCAGTAGCGGGATTACTTGTTACAGCTGGTGCATTCCCTGCATATGGTCCTACCGAGGTAACTATTAATGTTTCACTGAAACTTGCGGAATTAATCCAGTTAATGCCGTCAAAGGAATAATTCTGTGTCCACTGGTTTCCTATCCGTTTCACACGCATATAGAGAGGGATGGGACTATCGGAGGCATTACCAATATTTCTTGGGGAAATTTTACTTGCCAGATTTCCGCCAGAAACACTGCCTGCATATACCCATAAATTAGTACCATCGGTATAAAAATCAAAGCGTAGGAAGTTGTCCATATCCTGCTCGACGATGATCCCCTGACTTTGGACCTTCTTGTTCAGCACAGACTGGAATTTGACCTCAACTTCAAAATCGTTGACGCTGACCGTCTGCATTATCCCCGACGCATTGATGGTTTTATCCAGGTCATGTGATTTACCTGCAGGTATTGTGATGTTTAGCACTGCATCGGAGGTACCTGTACCTTCAATGGCAAAAGATGAGTCACTTTGTGGATTGGAAAATGTCCAGAACGAGTTAAGCGGCAGAGTGCTGAAATCATCTGATACAATCTCCGATGCAGCAGCTACTGATGCCGATACTATTAATATGCATATAAATCCTAATAGTGAAATCGAATTCCATATTGCTTTTTTTACCATATTTTTCACACCTTTTCCTGGAAATTTTTTTCCTAATTTTGATGGACATGTTTTCATCTCTCATCCCTATAAATATATCGTATCAAAAGAATAAAAAAATTAGAATTATAATCATTATTGTGATGCTTACATTACTATGGAGTATTTGATCATCGATAGTTTCTTTTAACCACAGGACTAATAGGAGTTCCCATGGCAATCCATCCTGTTGAATACCGCTACGGGCACGCTGAAATGAAAGCTGTATGGAATGAGCATACGCGTCTTTCCAAAATGCTCTCTGTTGAAGCGGCCCTGGCAAAAGCCCAGGTTCACCTGAATTATATCCCAAAAGGAATGGATGAAAAAATTTCCAATGGTGTAAAGAAAGTAACACTTGACCGTGTCAAGGAAATAGAAGATGAGATCCATCATGATGTCATGGCTGTTGTGCTTGCGCTTGCCGAGCAATCCCAGGATGCAGGAAAATGGGTGCATTTCGGCGCAACTTCCAATGATATTTTAGATACTGCGACCGCTCTCCAGATAAAAGATGCACTCCTTATATTACGAAAAGAAACTGTGAAATTACGCCAGGTTCTTATCGAAAGCGCCCTGTTGCATAAAAATACAGTATGTGCAGGCCGCACTCACGGCCAGATCGGAGTTCCCACTACATACGGGCTGCGTTTTGCGATATGGGCATCAGAGATTGACAGGCACATAGAAAGGCTTGACCAGCTGACGCCACGTGCCACTGTTGGAAAAATGAGCGGGGCAGTAGGCACACAGGCTGCTTTTGGGAAAAAGGGCATCGAGATACAGGAAAAAACCATGGAATATCTTGGCATCGAAGCAGCAGATGTTTCAAACCAGGTAATCCAGCGGGACAGGCATGCTGAATTCGTGATGTGGATGGCAAATACCGTTACTACCCTTGATAAAATATGTATTGAAATACGAAGTCTTGCAAGAAGCGAAATTGCAGAAGTTGAAGAAAGCTTCGGCAAGAAACAGGTGGGCTCATCCACGATGCCCCACAAACGCAATCCCATAAAATCAGAACAGGTCTGCGGACTTGCAAGAATTGTAAGGGCAATGGTTGAGCCTGAACTCCGCAACAATACCCTGTGGGATGAGCGCGACCTGACCAATTCATCATGCGAACGCATTGTATTCCCTGAATCCTGTGTACTGACCGACCATTGTATACGCCTTACAACAACAATTATCCGGAACCTGCGTTTTTACCCTGAAAATATCAGGAAAAACCTGAACCTTCTTAATGGATTGAATATGGGCGAAGCTATCATGATCGAACTCAGCAAGAAAGGGGTTGGGAGGCAGGAAGCCCATGAGATCGTACGCCAGTGTGCCATGTCTGCAAGGGAATCCGGAATTCATATGAAAGATGCTCTTCTTGCGAACGAAACAGTATCAGAATACCTGGCAGAGAGTGAGATAATCCAATTAATGGACCCGGATAATTATATAGGTACAGCCGTAGAACAGGTGGATTCCCTTGCTGCCAAACTACAAAAAAGAAAATAAAGAGGATACATAATTGTTAAGAAAAGCAACCATCAAAGATGTGGAAAAGATCTGGAAACTTGTGAACAGTTACGCAGATAAACGTATTATGCTTCCGCGTTCATTAAGCGAATTATATGAAAATCTCAGGGATTTTTATGTGGTCACAGAAGATGACAAATTGGTAGGCTGCGGGGCGCTTCATATTACCTGGGAAGATTACGGGGAGATACTGTCTCTTGCGGTCGAACCTGAAATGACCAGGCAGGGAATAGGATCAAAGATACTTAAAGCATGTGAAGAAGAGGCAATAACACTCGGTTTAAATAAACTTATTACGCTTACTTATGTTCCTGAATTTTTTGAGTCGCATGGATTTGTGAGAGTGAAAAAGAGCACACTACCGCATAAGATATGGAGCATGTGCATCAAATGCCCGAAGTTCCCCGAGTGCGATGAGATACCGCTTGTGAAGAAGATAATTTGATTTTATTGTCACTTTATATTCGCCAGCAGTTCCTGTAATCCCTTCGAATTAAGCCTGTATTTATCCCCATCCACCTGTGCATAGCACTCTTTAATGAGAAAATCAAGCTGGAATTTTAACTGTGATTCGGATATCTTAAGTTCGTTCATTATTTCATTTTTTGTTTTCCCGAAAGCTCCGATGGATCTTACTATCTTTCTCCTCTGCGGGTTCTCAAGCGCCTTGAACATGATCCTGTGGTCATGAGGCGTTTTCATCTCACAAGCATCGGGTTCTTGCGGAATAGATTCAATCTCGTCTGGCATAAATCTCACTCCTTTATTAATATTTGACGGCTCATCTATTAATGTTATCGTAAGCAACCTTTAATGAAAAAAGAGTCTTTAGATAGAATCCTTCATATATCCTTATAAATATATGAACCCCTCATGGACACCTCGCTGCTTCACAAGGAAAATGCACCGGGAAATTACAAATGTGCAATATTGACCATAAGTACATCCAGATACGAAAAATATGGGAAAACAGACCGCCCTGAGCGCGCAGAGGACGTATCCGGAAAACTTATCTGGGGAATGCTGCAGGTCAAGGGCAGCAGAATTGTAAATTACGAATTGATCCCGGATAATATGGAAATGATAAGGGATACCTTCAAAAAGAACTTATATTCAGATGCCGATGTAATAATATCAAGCGGTGGCACAGGTCTTTCCCCGACTGATGTGACCATTGAAGCCGTGACCCCGTTCATCGAGAAAGAAATGCCAGGCTTCGGGGAGCTATTCAGGTTAAAAAGCATAGAACAGGTAGGGAATTCTATAATGCTTACAAGGGCGATCGCAGGTGTTGCTCGCGAAAAAGTCATATTTTGCCTTCCAGGATCGCCAAATGCTGTAAAACTTGCACTTGAACTCATCCTGCCTGAAATGGGACACATCCTGAAACATGTAAAGGGACAATAAATGGAATATAAGTGGAAAGCAATGGGTGTGGTCTGGATAGGCATCTTCATGGCTACTCTTGACGGAAGCATAGTGAATGTCGCTCTTCCAACGCTCACAACATTCTTCAACACAGATATTACAACTATAGAATGGGTCGTGATGGCGTATCTCCTGACTATAACAAGCCTTCTTCTCAGCCTTGGCAGGATTTCGGATATGGTGGGCAGAAAAATCATTTTTTCAGGAGGACTGGCACTATTCACGATCGGCTCGGGGTTATGCGCGATATCAGCAACAGAAGGACAGCTTATTCTTTTCAGGGTAATCCAGGGTTTTGGGGCAGCATTGTTGATGGCTACAGGAGTTGCAATAGTAACTCATGCATTTCCTCCGCGTGAAAGGGGAAAAGCAATGGGATTAATTGGAACGGTTGTTTCAATTGGTTCAATGGTAGGTCCGGTGATGGGTGGTTTCCTGATCCAGAGGGTTGGATGGCAGTCGATATTTTACATAAATTTACCTGTCGGTATAATCGGGACTGTGATGGCTCTAAAAATTCTTCAAAAAGATGAGACTAATAATAAAGGCCAGACATTTGATATTCCCGGCGGACTTACACTATTTATCAGTCTGATATCCTTACTCATTGCCTTAAGCGAAGGCCAGGAAAAGGGCTGGGGATCAGATTTCATTATATCCTTATTTATATCATCCATTGTATTTTTCATAATATTTGTCAGGATTGAAACCACAGCTAAACAGCCAGTGCTTGATCTTGGGCATTTCAAGAACAGGCAATTTGCGGCTGCGAACATCAGTGCTCTTATAAGTTTCATGGCAATGTTCAGTGTCATACTTTTAATGCCATTTTATTTACAGGATGAACTCGGATATTCAACAGAGAAAATGGGATTTGTTTTCATGGCAGTCCCGCTTGTAATGTCTGTTGTCTCGCCTCTATCCGGCTGGTTATCTGACCGGACAAATTCGTATTTCTTGAGTTCACTCGGTATCGGTATCGCAGCATTATCGATCCTTTCAATGGGTTACTTGACACTTGACTCAAGTTTCACTGAGGTAGCTCTTCGCCTTTCTTTCCTCGGTCTTGGCATGGGGCTTTTCCAGCCGCCTAACAATAGCATAATCATGGGTTCGCTTCCAAAAGAACAGTTAGGTATTGCAGCAGGGGTAATGGGAACAATGAGGAATATGGGTATGGTCATAGGCGTGGCTGTTTCAGGTGCAGTATTCTCAAACAGGTTTGTCTTTTATGGGAACAATGAGGGTTCGTTCTTACCTGCTTTCAGGGATGCATATATCGTTTCTGCCATTATTTGCGGGATTGCGGTGCTTGTATCACTTGTGCGCAGCAAATCGAAAATTGAATAACTATCTGGCAGACCTGTGTTTCTGTGATTTGAGAATTAACACATATGCGCAGACCATCAGTCCGCCGATAGCAATTAATATAAGCAATATCGTAGAGTATTCATAAAAATAAATCGCAATACTTGTTCCTATTACCATGGCTATTGGCAGTAAAAAACTAAGAATTGTTACACTTTTTGATACCATATTCAGTCTCTATTATAATTGTAATTGTTTCTCAATGATAAAACAAACGTTGTGAAGAATAGTGTGATATTAATTTTTCAATCCTCCCACTAATAACTACCATTTTGAGATTTTATATACCTGTATTAGCTAATTTTTAAAACAAAACAAAAATATACAAAATTTAACAATTATAAGTTATATTATTTATTTTTATTGTATTTATGGTATAAATTTATTTTAAAATACTATATATATTCTTCACACAAAAAACTATTCACACATTTTTCACAACTCCGTTTATATTCAGGTGAACCATTTATTGATTTAGCGCTATCAGGACGTTTTTATGTCAGTAAGAAAAAATATCTCATTAGAAAAAGGGCATTTAAGAAAGCTGGAGCCACTTGTCCTAAAACATAAAGGGAATTTTAGCGCGGCGATGCGTGAAATAATAGATCTTATTGACACGATGACAAGGGATCCTGAAGCCATTAATAATCTCATAGATGGATTGAAAACAGACTACAATTTGACTGAAAACGTCATTTTCTGGCTGATCAAACAGGCACGAGGAAGGATTATCGATCCAGAGCATCTTAACAGTATTATTGACCCTGTAAAGATAGTGATGCTTTCTGACCTTGAAAAGTATATGGGTGAAATGACAAATGGAGCAAGCTGGCAGACAAATATAAGAATAGAAGATTATGACGATAATGTAAATCCATCATATCTGACACTCACACTTTCAGGAAATAGTAATTATAAACTTGAATTTCTTGGGGGTTTGATCTCATCATTCTTAGTATCACACAAGAAACAAGAGATCGTTTCTTTAAAGAAGATGTCCAATAAAATTACCGTTAGTTTCAGAAAGCAAATTAATGCAAATTTTGCAAAACAATCACTTATTAATTATTTTGGGGATATGGAAGATATCTCAACAGAGATAACAAAAAAACTGGATTTCTGGAAATGTATTGTAAATCTTTACAAACAGACTAATTACAATATGGTCACAATTCCCAGGAATTACTATCAAGAATTATTGATCGGAAAAGAGGCACCAAGCTATCTCACTGCGCCCATTGAAGCTATCCATAAGATCCCGATAAGGGATATTCCCCTTGATGTCCTGATCCCGACTATGAAATCAGTGTATGAGTACATGGGGATAGTTGAGCGGATCGATGTTAATGAGAACACATTGTATATTTATCACGGGAATACAGATAAACGTGCAATAAGTGCAATTGAAAAAATCCTCCTGAATGTCCTGAATTCACATGGCACCAGGTATGAATCGCGGTGTTCGGAAAACCTGATCGTGATGAGTCCTGTCTTGAATAATGCTCAATTGATCACTGCCGGGGAAATACAACATTGATCAAACAATTCAATTCAAGCAAATGATTTAAATAGAAATAAGTAAATTAAACTTTGCTTCTTTAGAAAAATTAGAAGCAGAAGGGTACAAAAATGGCAAATATGAGCGAAGATGCGTTATTTAAAGCGCTATTAAAAAATAAACCACCACAGCAGCCTCCGAAACCTCCGGTTGCGCAAAGTATTCCAAGAAGAGAAGTACCAGGATCATATCCTGCATCGCAGCCTGCAGAAAGATACCAGCACGAAGAACCTCAGATCGAAAAGATAACACCTGTTGTTAAGCCAGTCAATCTGGAGCCTGTTGTAGATTCGATAAATCGCCTTAATTCAAGTGTAAATATGATTTACGGGCTGACGAAAAATGTCATTGTGCCAGTGCTGATATTGACATTGGTCATCTCAATTGCTGTATTTATTAAAAGTAGATGATACTCAAAATTGTGATGCCATCAACAATGACAATTTGATCTGTTCGTTTGCATTGTTCACTACGATTTCTCCATGGCCGGGGTACATGATGTTTACATCAAGGAGTGTCAGCTTTCTTATTGATCCGATCAATTCGGAAGAGTTCCCGCCATAAAGGTCGGTGCGCCCGAAACTTCCATCCTGGAAAACGGTGTCACCTGAAAAAAGGGTTTTGGATATCGGATCATAAAGACAGATCCCTCCGGGTGTATGACCAGGAGTATGGATTATTTCAAGCTCCCCGAATTTCTCACCACCGGAAAGAAGGATATCAGGCACGATAATGGGAGATTTTTTACCGAATAAGCGTGAAGCGCTCGCATCCGGATTACCAAGAAGCGATGCATCATTTTTATGAACTGCAATTTTAGCACCCGTTGCTCTGGCAACACCCGGGGCCCCGCCTGAATGGTCGTAATGGCAATGTGTAAGGAAGATCATTTCCAGGTCATCCAGGGCTATATGTTTCCCAAGTTCAGAAATGATTTCGCCGCTATCCATGCCCACGTCTATGAGTATTGTCCCGTTTACAAGGTATGCATTGGCATCATAGGGAGAATTATTTATTTTAATGACTTGCATAATTAGCCATATAATGCAAATTTCATTTAAGGCTTGTGATATTGGACGCTGCAAATCACTTTGCTGCCGCAACTGCGCTGTCCTGACAAAAGCTGAAGTTTCGGAATTGATCACAAATGCCAATAAGGAATATTCATTGGAACTTGAACCCAAAAAGTTTTTCAGGAAGGTAAAAGGGGAACGGGGTATATATTATGCTATTAAAATGATCAAAGGACGGTGCATCTTTTTAAATAAGGAGAACCGCTGCCGCATTTATTTATGTCGCCCCACATTATGTAAATTATATCCTGTTATCGATATCGGTAAGGTGGATGAGCGATGCCCGATGGCAAAGGATTTGCCTCCTGACGCGATTATTGGCTTGAAGAGAAGGTATGCAGAAGAGGTCGATGAAGATATTAAAGCTGAGCAGACGTTCCTGTTTGTTTGATTTTCATTTTTAAATATTCAAACGAACCAAAAACTATTACTTCAATAAATTACTTCAATAGGATAAAGAAGTATAATTCAGGATTTAACGGGAGAGATCAATGACAAAAATCGAATTAGCAACAGGAGTTTACTGGGTTGGCGCTATTGACTGGAATCTTCGGGATTTCCATGGATATACAACCCCGCGCGGAGGAACTTACAACGCATACCTTATCGTTGATGACAAAATTGCGCTTGTTGATACTGTAAAACACGGTTTTGCAGATGAGATGCTGGGCAGGATAAGGGAAATCATTGACCCTGCAAAGATCGATTATGTAATTTCAAACCATGTGGAAATGGATCATTCCGGCTCCCTTCCCGATATTATGGGAATTGTCCCGAATGCACAACTCATCTGCTCGGAAAAAGGAAAAGAAGGGCTGATCAGGCATTTCAGGGGCAACTGGAATTTCAGGACGGTCAAAACCGGGGATGAGTTAAAACTTGGCAATAAAACCCTTTCATTTATTACTGCGCCAATGCTTCACTGGCCTGACAATATGTTCACATATCTCAAAGAGGATAAAATACTTCTCTCCAATGATGGTTTCGGTCAGCATCTTGCCTCATCGTTCAGGTTTGATGAGGATGTTTGCAGTCTTATCGGGTATGATTGCGATACTGTAATGGATGAGGCTGCAAAATATTATGCCAATATCCTCATGCCATTTGGCGGAGTTATCCTTAAGAAAATCGAGGAGGTCCAGAAACTTGGAATTGAAATAAAGATGATCGCACCTTCACACGGTATGATATGGACAGACCCCGGGAAAATAATAAATGCTTATCTTAAATGGGCAAAAGGCGAATCAAAACAGAAGGTATTGGTCATTTATGATACCATGTGGAACAGTACGGAAACGATGGCAAATAACATCTTAAGAGGAGTTTCGGATTCAGGGGTCGAGGTATCTTTATTTCACCTGCGAAAGACTGAATGGAGCGAAATAGTCAAGGAGGTCCTCGAATCAAAGGCCATTCTCATCGGCTCACCCACTTTGAATAATGGCATGTTCCCCACTGTAGGTGGATTTTTGACATACCTCATGGGACTGCGCCCCAAGAACAAACTCTGGGCGGCCTTCGGCTCCTTCGGCTGGGCTGGCGGGGGGGTCAAGGCTATCAACGAGAAATTAAAATCGGGTGGATACGAATCTGTCGAATCAATAGAAGTGAATTTCAGGCCGGATGAGCAGGATATAGAAAAGTGCTATGCTCTGGGACAGAAAATTGCTTCGATGGTAAAAGCAAGTTAACGCAACTGCATGAGCTGGGGTCTTAAGAAATGAAGCTTGTAGCGAAGGCATTTCTCGAAAGTATCCCCTGAGAAATCGCATGGTTCAAGGTCGCAAGCCGTGCATTTTTCGGCTGAGAAGAAGGTACATTTTTCATTTGGCATATCTGGAATATATGATTTCGGGATTAGTATTATTTGTTTCGGTTCTTGATGATTGTTCATGCGATCTGTTCGCTCCTGTACGTCTCTAACCTGTCTTTCTTCTTTTTAACATACGATTTCATGGCGCTCTCATGGATCAGGTACAATGATAATGCTTTTTCCATTTCTTCCCCTAATTTCCCGCCTAATTCTCCATGTTTTTCAAGAACATATTTTTTAAAAGCCTTTTCCAATTCAGGCGAAATATCGATATTCATAAGGGAATATTTTAATTTATAATATCAAGTAGTTAACTTTTCAAATAGTATAACTGCATATAACCATAATCGTGCCTATACAATCTTTTTTTTATTGCAGCTTAGATATTTCAGTCCATAGTATAAAATACACAACACAACCTAAAACTGTAGTCAGAGCATTGCCATATCTCATATGACATATGGTATTATCCTATTTCTTCGAACAGGAAGTCCTTGGACAAGTAGAGAAAAAGATTCTCAAAGATTGATAAAACAAACAAAAAGTGTTAGCTACTGAAAAATCATGGTACAAAATTCTTGGTCTTCGAACAGAAAAAACACTGGATTCTGTCACCTTTATGGAAGCATAAGGGTTCTGGATCAATCAATTAAAATGTGTTGAACATTGGAATACCTACCAACAAAAATTGAAACTTTCTCTTAATTTCAATTTATTTTGATATCCGAATTTATACTTTATATGCTCAGGAAATAGTTTCAACCATAAGGTGCAAAACATGAATTATGAAACAATAAAGATCGAAAAAATGAAAAAATCCTGCCCTGCATGCGAGGATTATGCCCAAAAACACTCGACAGACCCGCCAAAGATAGCAGTCATGGCATGTGAGGGAGCATGCGCCAAGGGCGAGGTAGCAAGAATAGCCGCAAACCTGATCGCACATAAGCTTGCGCGGGAAAACACTGTCAGGATATGCCTTGGCGGCGCCTTCACAAAGGATATGGGACAGAGAAACCTGGTGAGACGGGCTGATAAAGTAATTGCAGTTGAGGGTTGTTTTATTTCTTGTTCCTCAAGGATGATGAAAGGTGTGCTGCCCGGTCTTTTTCCTGTAATAATCCAGGCCGATATGCTTTATGACACTGACAACGATGAATTCGGAATAGATGAATTCCCGGAGGAAGAACTCAAAGAACATGCGCGGGAAGTAGCAGAAACAGTGGTCAGGGAACACATAAATAATGAGAACCCGGAAAAAAGCGGAAGCAATGTATGCAGCCAGTCGGGAAATAATAATTCTTGTTGCGCCTGCAAATAATATTTGCCGAATATTTCCTCAGAATTTCCCTGGACGTTTTAATTTTTTCTTATCAATAGCTAATATAAAGATCATCAACCACAGAGTACACAAAGAGCGCAGAGCTTTGCCACGGTTCTCTGAGTCCTCTGTGCTCTCTGTGGTTTTTTTAATCAGAAGATAATGAAAGGTTACCGTTTTCATTTAGTTATATATATAAACCAGAAGACCAATTCAAAGCAGGGTGCTTTCATGAAAACATGTATTATGTGCGGCGGCGAAGGAACAAGGCTTCGCCCGCTTACTTTTGACCGGCCAAAGCCAATGATCCCGTTATTGAACAAACCGTCATTAGTTCATCTTGTGGAACATCTGGCTATTGAGGGTTTTAATGATATCGTGCTTACACTGGGTTATCTGGGAGGAGAAATTGAAGCCGCATTGGGCGATGGAAGTATGTACGGCGTGCATGTCGAATACGTTCATGAACAGGAAAAACTGGGGACAGCAGGAGGAGTAAAGAACGCGGAAGAGCTGTTTGAAGGTGAGCCTTTCATGGTAGTGGGAGGTGACCACGTTATGGATCTCGAACTTCGCGAATTTGTCCGTTTCCATGAAAAAAATGATTCGCTCGTGACGATAGGTCTTCTCCCGATTGATGACCCGCGCGATTATGGTATAGCTGATCTTGATGTTAATAACAGGATCAACAGGTTTTTTGAAAAACCGGGGCCTGGAGAGATATTCAGCAATCTTGCAAGCACAGGCATATATGTTTGTGACCCGGAGATAATGAAATGGATCCCTCAAAAGAAATATGATTTTGCAAAAGACCTTTTCCCGGATATCATGAAAAAAGGTGAAAACATCAATGGTTTCCTTGTGCACGGCAAGTGGACGGATATCGGGAACCCGCAGGCTTACAGGGAAGCATGCAGATGGATGCTGGAACAGATGCCGGGCACAAAAATTTCAGGCCGCCTGAATATCAAGGATGCAAGAGTAACAGGGCCAATTGAAATAGGGCATGATGTGTCACTCGGAACAAATTCCGCTATTGTAGGCCCTATAGTGATCGGGGAAAACACAACTATCGGGGATAATGTCCTGATAGGTCCCTACACATCGATAGGCTCAAACTGTAAGATCGGAAATAATTCAAGGATACTTTCTTCATATATATTTAATAGTGTTGAGATCGGCGCAAATACTGCGGTTTCCAGCGCTATTATCGATAATTCTACCAGGATAAAAGATTCGTGCATACTTGAAACCGGTACTGTTATCGGTCCAAGAGTTATTATCGGGGAAGAAGTGACAGTAAATTCAATGGTCAGGATATGGCCTGAAGTCAGGGTAAAAAATGGAACTAAAGTAGACCAGAATCTTGGGAATGAAGATTTTGGAAATAATATTAAAGGTTCCTAAGTCTCTATTATTTCCACAGTCCCGTCTTTTTTCCCGATATATACCACATCCAGATTGGTGAATATACCATGTTCTACGATGCCTGTACAATATGAAAGCTCTTTATTTAATGATACAGGGTCATCTATTTTTCCAAAATCCGCATCCATTATGAAATTCCCGTTATCCGAGATGACCGGGCCATCCTTATTGACGCCCATTCGCACTTCTGTTTTCCCACCGAGTTTTGCCACATTTGTTTCAACTAGTCTGCGCGCCGTTGGTATGACTTCAAGGGGTACTGAGTGACTCAACACATCAGCCATTTTTGATTCATCTATAACTACAACGAACTTTTTTGCGGATTCAGCAACGATCTTTTCCCGCGTATGCGCTGCTCCGCCGCCTTTAATCGCTATGAAATCTGCGACCTGGTCCGCGCCATCGATATCAATATCAAGCACAGGATGCTCATCAAGCGTAGTGAGCGGGATACCGTTCTCAGTTGCCAAAAATGCCGACTGGTATGATGTGGGAACACCAAGGATATCCAAACCATCGGCGACACGCCTTCCCAGTTCTTTTATCGCATAAGCGGTTGTGGAGCCTGTGCCAAGCCCCACAACCATATTGTTTTTTACAAGTTGGGCTGCCTGTTCTCCAGCTGCCTGCTTTGGATTTTGAGTGGTGTTTTTCATGATAATACGTCATTCAAATAGGGGATAATCATTTTCATATTGTTCTTTAATAGATTCAAATTTATTTAAGGCTTGGCTAGAAATTATCTCAGGATAATCAAACTAGAGAAACAATACCAGTAATATTCCCGGTAGGTTTCTTTATGAGGTTGATATCCTGCACCAACACTGTCTTTCCAATCTCAACTGTGACAGCAATCGGGCTGTTGGAATAATATTCGGGCTCGCTGGTTGCTGTTAATTGGTAGTTGCCTGCAGGAAGCCGAAATGAATAGAAGCCTGATGTATCAGTAATTGTGGAAACACTGGTGTTCGTAGCGATAACTGCACCTGCTATTCCAGTATTGTTGTATTTAACAGAGCCATTGATATATCCTGTTGGTATTGCCAGAGGTAGATAGTCCTCATTTCCTGTGGACAGCATATAACTCGAATCACAAATTCCATCTAAGTCTGCATCCGCACATGTCTGGCTGAACCCTGTGCTATTCGGATAAGCCCAGAAGTTTCCGCCGATATTCAGGCCACCTACAATATTTGTGGTAGTTTGTTTGCTCATGTTCCATCTATTGATGCCCGAACTACTGTTGATAAAATTATTGGTATTATTGAAAAAATTGTTATATATGGTATTATTTGAAGAAAGCATAAGGTATATTCCCACAATGTTTGAATTCACATTATCATCTGATAAATTTGTATTAATGGCAGAGAAAAGATAGATTCCATAAAAGTTATTTGATACAATATTATTTGATACGTTTGTATTATTCGTCATGGAAAGATATATACCCGCAGAACGAATCGGATGTCTACCGCCAGTACCGCCTGTTATTGTGAAATCGCTGATATTTACTCCTTCTTGTTGACTTACATATATTACATTAGAATCCGGATCGAAAGCATGTATAATAGTAACATTTGCGCCAGCTCCGGTAAGATTGACCGACTTATTCACAAACACATTCTCATTATAAATCCCGGGAGCAACTAATATCGTATCGCTATTATTTGAGGCATAAATTGCATCCTGTATACTTGCATACATAGCACCGCCACTGGAGTTCACCGTAATGGTCGCTGCTCCCGCCCCGTCCGCCAGTAGTAATCCCAACATCGTTATTCCGACTGTGGTCATGAGAACATGCACTATACATGCTTTATTCCTATCCATAATCTCATCTTTCCTACCCAATGTGATAATCAACAGTTCTGCTTCCTGAGCATCCTTATATTATTGAAAGCTTCAATGATATAAAAAACTTCTTACCTAAAGGGATTTCCTGGGATTTCACTCCGATAATATTCATCAAATGCGGACTCGCAAAGGCAATGGAACCATTAGATCGACAACAAGCCAGAAAATTTAGCACAACATATTGAGAAAATGTTAGGCGGCTGGCAACCTCCGCCACTCTGAGAATTGTAGGGAGGATATATGACTCTCATATTTAGGACGTAAGGTTATTATAAGATTTGGTTAGATATTAGTTAGTAATGGGGTGTGGATAATGGAACCAACAATAATACAAGACAGAAAAGAACTGCAAGCACAGAAGATGGTACGAAAGGTTTTGCTCATCTGCGGTATCCTCTCTTCGCTGCTTTATGTCGGTGCTGATATACTCGCAGCCATGCTATATGAGGGCTACAGCTACACTTCTCAAACTATCAGCGAGCTATCCGCTATCGGCGCTCCGACGAGACCGCTCCTCACTCTGGCTGGGATCATATATCTCTTCCTGGTGGTCGCGTTCGGATTGGTCGGCTTTTCTTGGCCATTTGCCCCGATGTACCAACGTGAGGTCCTGGCAGCAGGCGGAGGAACGCTGTCTGATACTATGCCCCTCATTCTTGCGGCGGTGGACTCTCTCCT
>CABMCA010000081.1 GCA_902384525.1 uncultured archaeon | reverse complement strand
GTATCAATCCCACAAAGGGTAGACATCAAACATCAGAAAAGCATTTGATGAGGGGTTGAACACTTATGTATCAATCCCACAAAGGGTAGACATCAAACGAAGTTTTTGGCAATTCTACAAATTCCTTGAGGGCTGTATCAATCCCACAAAGGGTAGACATCAAACCAGACACATCAAGCACGGCATCGATCTTCCTGAAAAAACTGCTGAACAAAACATTTATAAATAACCTTGGTTTTCTATATTAAGTTTCTGGTTAGTACTTGGGGGTCAGATAAAGTTAGATTTCTCTGGCGTACTATCTCCTATACAGGTTAGTTGTAACATTTTTTTATCTTCGATGGCCCATATGCGAACATTTTCACCTTCAATAATCATATCTTCTAGGGTATCCTTCAGTATCGTAAATTGCGTTGGTTTAAGTTCTCCTTCAAAAACGCTGTTTTGCACCCATGTGAGATATTGCCTGCAAAAAGTTTTGAAAATATTTGTCCGATTAAACTGAACATCATAAGCCAGTACAACATACAACTTAATCACCGTCTGGTATTTTGATAGGATTGTAAGATTCTATTCCTTCAATATATTTTGCGTATTTGTGCATCTCAAGCACAAGTAGATGCCTATGAGAGACTTTTCTCTTTAGTTTCTTATGAAAAATCGTATGTTCTAGCCATTTATCCCAGTACTCCAGAAATATTTTCTTGCCAATCTCATTCAATAATATTCCCCCACCTACTTCATTGAAATGTATTTGATTTGGCTGTAATATCCCCTGCTTTACGATTTGATAAAAGAACCGATCTACAATGCCGGGTTTGAAAACCTCCGACAAATCCAGTGATAAAGCAAACCTTCCTGATGCCGGTTCATGATAAAATGGAATTGTAATATTTACAGATGTTTTTCTTGCCGCCGTAATTATAGATGTATAAAGCAAAGTGTTCCCAAAGGATATCAGGCTATTCCCATAATTACTTGGAGGTCGTATTTCTCGTCGCTCAATCTTGAACGCATCTGGTAACAGCGTATCAATACGATTGTAGTAATCCCGGCGCATGCGAGCCTCGGCCAACATCAAGTCCTGAATGGACTTCGCATCATTGAGATTGTCATCATTTAGAAAAGGTATGCTATCGCCCCCTATGTTGCCTAAAAATGCGCGCATATTATTTTCAATCCCTTTAACTAAAATTCGCGATAACTCTAATCGTTTTTGTAGATCAGAGTAAACAAGACTTTGTTTTATGGTCAAATCACCGCTAAAATAGTGTTCTTTCGGCCAGTAAGTACCCATGTAATTTGCATAAAAATCGAAAATATGAATTGGAATATTATGCTTCCCTGCTAACATGAAAGCTCCACTTGAAATGCTACAGCCGCCATGTAATTCGATTGCCATAACCTGCTCGACCGGGATTGGAACGAATTTTTCTTCGTTCCTAAAATAAAACGTACCTTCTTTTACATATAAGTCGCCGTCTTTGAAAATATAAAAAACTTTACTCATGCCCAGCACATCTCCTCATACCTGCATCCACAGCATATCGGGATTCGTGAAGGTTTCGGACAATTATCTCTAATAATATTTTCAATTTTCATAATATCTGCCATAACACTCTCCATGTCTCTTTTTACTTGCAAAGTTTTCCTCACCATAGGATAATGAATGACTCCTGTAGCTTCTTTTCCAGTCATTTCATAAAAAAGTTCAATATAATAACGCACTTGAGCGATATGCGGCTCTGGGTGCTCACCTTTACCCTTCTTTACTTCATGTATCTCCATTCCGTTTGGCTTTTTAACAAAATCGATCGCTGCAAATCCATGGAACACCATTTCCTTGCGCTCCTGTTTAAATGTTGTATCATCAATATGTTTTCCTAACAGGATGTGCTCATTATCCTTTCCAGCATCGATGTTTTTATGGGACAACCATAATCTTGTGGGGCAGGAATATAGATCATAAAAAAACAGCCCTCCTAACCTGCCCAAATGGATGGATGTCTCATCAGATAAAATTGTCAATGACATCAACGCCTTTTGGGGCTAAGAGATCTTTGTGGATACACCATTTTATTTTCTGATTAAACAGGTTCACAAAATCTAGCATTTTGCAGTAAAGTTCATCATCCTCAGATTCGATTTCATTCAAAATATTGGAAAACTCTTCTTCCCAAACGGTCTGATGTGCATTATTTTCATAAAGGCTTTTATTATTAATTATGAAATCTCTTCCAGAGGGACTTGAATACTTCAATTCTAAAGTTTGCCGTGTGTTATGGAATCCTTTTGATTTATATACGATTCGTCCATTAAAAGTCCCAGGCTTTTCCAGAATGCAGTTTGCTTTTATCCATTTCAGATTATATTCAACAGGTTCTTCCTGAGATTTGACGTGTGATGAATAAAGAACATCTAAAGACTGACCTCTAAACCTGCCAAATGCAGGAAGGAAATATCTATTCCACCAGTGAATAACACTTTCAATAGTTGAAGGATCATAACGCTGATTCTTGTCAGATATTTGTTTTATCTCCTTTAATAGAATTTCTGCTTTCTCAAATGCCTTATACATATTCTCTCCAGGCAAATTTCTCATCACAGAATGAATTTGATCTTTCAATATTCTATTCGATCGAGTCTTTACAAGGTATAGGTAAGCTCCCACATGGTTAATGATCTTTGAAACATACATTTTCTTATCGATTAGGATGTTATCCATCTTTTCAACAAACTCATTATAGTTTTTTACGTCTTTAGGCAGATTCTTTATAATATCGGAATTGATATGCACAACGATTTCGCCATCTTTTCCTTTACGTGCAGACCTTCCAAATCTTTGCCAGAAATTATCAGCATAAAACCCTGGTTCAATGTGCGCTAAATCAATTTCCAGATTCAATCCCAACTCAGCTTTATTTGTTGCCAGTATTATTCTGTCTTTAGGGGCCTCTTTTTGCCTTCTTTTCGTATCTAAGCCTGTAAATGAACCGAATGTAATACCTGATTTTTCCAATTTATCTTGCGCCTGTAAATTTGTTTTTAAATCATCAAATATATATAATGTGGGGCGCGTGTCATGAATGACATCATTAAGTGAGTCGGATATGTTTTTATCTGTGAACGTTACTTTTAAATTCCCCTTAACTTTCCTATATTCGGTTTCTCCAGCTATTTCTTCCACTAATTCCTGTGTTACTTCCTTACACTTGAGAGAGTATTTTTCTTCAAGTACCTTTTTTATCTGTATATTTGGAGTTGCACTCGAAAAACACGTCTTAAGATTATTCTTTGTCGCTCTACTCATGATTATAAACGAAATCACTTTTCCGATTTCATCTTCTGTATATAGATGATATTCATCGAATATCATAAACCTGATATTCTTGAAAAAATCTGACCACTGCCGCAAACGAATATTAGGGTCTGCATCTCTATAATAGTAATTTGATAAAAGTAGGGTGGTTATATCTGGGTTAGTTATGATTATATCAGCATCATGAATACGTTTATAAATATCTAAAGCACGGTTCCAGCCATTTGCTATAATGTTCTTTGCAAATAAGATTTCCACCTTTAATTTTTTATGTTCCCAGTCTTTTTTTAGATCATATTCGGTTTGATGAATGAGGGCATTTGTCGGAGCTATTATTATCGTCTTTGGCAAACTGTCATCAAATGATCTTTTATCATCGTAAAAAAGAGATGGAAGTCCAAATCCGTATGTTTTTCCACTTCCAGTTGGAGCATGAATTAGCAGACAATCTTCCTTCATATCCCCCATTTCTAACATTGCTTTCTGTGTTGCATGAAGTTGCTTTCCATCAAATATGATATCGGTAAACTGGATGTTTTGTGGCTTAAAATTATATGATTTTTCCATAATTCCTTCACACGTAAGGAGCAACCAGAGATAACCACTTTGCGGCATCAACTTCATGTGCCAATACATATTGTTGGGATGGACGTTCAAGAATTTCATATTCAAGTCCCTGTATTGATTCATGCCCAAAAACATGTTTTAACGTAAACAGATTTGCAGTCAGATTTTTTGCATTACCCGGCAATCTCTGGCACAATGCAAGGGTTTCCTGCATGTTTCCTAATCGGATAGTGAATTGCGCAGGCGGCATGTAGTTATCACGCACAGCCATGACAAAAGTGTATTCTGTTCCAGGTTCTATACCCTGACGCTTTAACCAGTTCTTCATGGATGTTCTTGCGCTATTTTCTATAGCGGGCATGTTAGGATATCCTTCGCTCATGAAATTTGTAGCTACGTCGTATAACCGCGTCCTTTTTGGTTCAGAATCAGGAACGGCTACACTGGTAACAACCGGAATACTCAAAATATCTTCGTATTCTGGTTTGTTGCTTGTATATTTAAAAGGGATATGGGTTATCCCCAGAGCCTTGTTGATGGCAAAACAAATCGCAAGATCACCGATCCATGTATCTGTAACTGTAGCTCCTGCTGCGCCGGAATCCTGTCTCGATCTATAAAATAAAGGAGATAGTAAAGTCAATTTATAGGTGTACATATGTATAATCTCCCTCTTTGATCAACTTCACGTCTCAAAACCTGCGTATTTACAAAGATCCACTGCATCCTTTTTCAATTTTGCATAAATAGCTTTCATGGAATTGCCATCAAGCTTATTTGCCTCTGCAAGGAAATCATCAAGGGATTTACCTGACAACAGTTTCCCATTTGTTCCTGATAAGTCCTGGATAATTGTTTTTATTACATCTGCGTGCAAGTCTTTTGATTCTTGTAGTTCAGGATGGTTCTTTGTTATTGTATATGATGTTACTGGCGGCTCATTCTGGCAACCCAATATCGCAACAATTGTATTTTTGATATTTGGTCCTGTTATTGAAGTCTGCGCCCCATATCTTGTTTCACGTAAACACATCAGTATATGAACTAGTGATTCGGGGGTCGGATCATCGATCACAATAAAGGATGGGAATATAGTGCCAGGCAAAATATACTCCGAACTAAACAGGCTCTGCCTATGTTTTCCTTTTTCCCTGTCCCACATTGTTCCCTGTTCAGAAAGTGCATTGTGTGTCAGTTTGTTTGTCAATCTAACTCTTTCTCTCAAGCTATAGCTACTGCTATATTTCACACGGCTTGGCAGCATCGCACTTTCACTTTGCACAACGACGGAATCACCGAACAAGACGCTATTAGGATTTGCCATCTCCACTTGCGTTGAAACAGCATTGTATTCATAAGAAGCATCGATAACTCCATATGCCCTACATAATCTCAGCCCAGCAAGCTTCTCTTTTGATTTCATTTTTCTAGCGGGCACTTCTATGATTTCTCTATCATTAACACGTATAGATATTGTCTCTTCTGGGTCCTCGCTCCTATCGATGAATGGCGCTATTACTTCCCTGAGAACGGCAATTACCAGTCTTTTTGCATTATTTTGCCCGAATACTGGAACATTCTCAGATGTCTTCTTTTGTTCTACCGAAGGTGCAGCTCCTGCTGTAGCTTTTTCTTCCAAAGTCACTTGTTCAGGCGAATCGGAAGCAGCTTTTCCCTTTTTCTTCTTAGAAACTTTTGGTTTAATTGCCTGTTCAATTGTTTTTGGCACTGTTGTGAAATATTCCAGACCAAAGGTTTTCTCGATGAGTGTATGGGCTGGAGTTATTACCAGTCCTGCATTTCCTGTGTTATCTATCATTTTATATTCCCTCCTGGGATTTTAGTTTTTCAACTTTATTATTTTCTTTTTCAGCTTTTCTCGCCATTACCTCGGCCCATTTCTGCTGATTATACATCAGAGCAAATTGGGCGATAATATCTTTTCGCCATGCTGATGCTGGTACTTTCCCGTTCTTTTCAAAGCTTTCTTCAAGGAGAAGAACGAGATTTTCAGAAAAAGATTTGCATGCTTCAGTACCACCTAAATTGTTAAAATGTTCAGAACGCTTTGCTATCTCAAGCAAACGACCTGCGCATCGTGTTATTTTGTCGTCTCGATCTGCATTTTCATTTCTCTGAAGAACATCCAGAGCGGTCCGGATCATCCAAGTGTGATCATTATTCGATTCCGGTGCGTGATTCAATATTTTACATGCTGCATCAACTATAGTATTCATTCTCATTTCGTTTACCTCTTTATTGTGAGTTTTTGTGAATTTGCTAATATCATCCTTAATTTTGGGCAACTTGGCCCTCAGTTCATCATTCGCAAAACTGTAAATCAGAGAAAAGATTCTAATCGGGTGTAGTGTTCTTGCCGCTATTACTTTTGGTATGTCATCTTTTCCGTTTCTCAATAGGGCAACTTGTCTTATAAATCTCAAATCCTCAATTGCACCAGGGATTTCATCAATTCTTAAAGAGTTCATGTCAAGGGCTTTCACCCATCCCGGCGCATTTTCCCATGAAAACTGCTCTTTGCGAATCCTTGGCGCGCCCTGAAGCGGAGTGACATGTACTTTTATGCCAGTGTCGTTTATGAAATTCTCAAGTAGCTGTAACAAGAAATAGAATTGTCCAATCCTGTTACCCTGATTTTCCTGAAAGACTACTGTATGATGGTCTAATTGATGACTTCCACCGAACTTTGTGAATTTTGCCTTTCCTGAAATTTTATCGATTGTCTCTGTTTCTTTTGTTTTCAGGGACTCAATAACATATTGAATATCCAGAGGTACTAAATAATCCCCAAGATGAGCTTGGATAACTATTCCTTTTGCTATATCTTTACCGAATTCATCTTTACGGATACTATTTTCAAGTTCGCACCATTTACATATCCTGCCTTTAAATCTTTCATCGTCTTTCAATTTAGTGACTTTACGCCCAGTACCGCTTGTTGCGCCGTATCCGAAAACGAGAGCGCTTTCAAGTCCTCTTTCTGAAGGTGCGCCGCATTGTAGGCACATTTCTTTCTTGTCAATATTCTCATTGCATACCCCTGCTAAGGGATAGGTAATAGAACTTCCATAATAAATGAGTGATGAAATGAAATTTCTTGTATCTATAATATCTTTCTGAGGATAACGTATTTCAAGTTTAGATGCAATTTTCTCTATTACCTGGTCATATGCAGTTTTAGGAAATTTAGAACCATCGAGAATTGTTAAAGCTATAGCCGAAAGAGTTTTGTCAAGGACGGTATCAATATCATCGGATAGATTTAGTATATTATTCTCAAGCAACCATTGATTTATTCTTGCATCTTCCATGCTTATTGCTTCTAAATCTATGGAAACACGATTTGCTATTACGAGCTTCGCCAGATATCTCAGGTTCTTGACTTCTTCTGATTCTTCTTCAGAGGTTTTTTCGGGTAGTTTCAAAACAAAAGTTGCATCTATGGATTCTGCTTTTTTATCAAAAAATAGCCCATGTTTTCGCATAATAACTGGAAAATCTGTATGGTTCCGCCTCCAAGCAGTTCCGGACCATAATAGTAATTTCCCTTCCCATTTATCAATGAAATTATCAACAATTTCCGGGGTTACCCGAACTTTTTCTGCAAAATTGTACTTTATTTTATTACTGGAAGGTTCATATAGTTCAACCAATTTTTTTATATCTTTATCGGATTTCAAAGTTTGGTTTAAATCCGATATGCTTTTATCGATAATATCCTGATTTATCGGATCTCCTTCAAAAATAATGGCGTCTGGAGTTTTAAGTACAACATATCTTCCGTTATTTTCAAGTGCTTTAAGGAAACTGATAGATGTTTTTATACGTAGCATAGTCTGAGGAACATCAGAGAACATTACAACATGTAAGTTTCTGCCACTTTCCCTAGTGAAATCTTTGAATATTTTTCTTATCTCATGATATATCTGCAATGAGGAGGTGCTTTTGACGGAACCAATCCGATCAGAGAATTTCATATAATATGCTATTTTCTCAAGCTCCTGCCGATTTCTTTTTGTATTCAGGAGATTTGCATGATCCCTTGTCCCTTCTTCTGTACTCAGGATTAAATACTTCAAGTCCTCAGACCATGATTCAGGTTCACCAACGCTTGAGAGAAAAGGAGCTATGATAACAGAATATTTATTCCATTCGTTGTTTACCGTATCGATAAGAGTTTTGTTAGTTTCCAATTTGTTAATATCATGTAATGTGAAGGCAGCGAAATACAAACGCACCCATTCGGTAATATTCTCAGACATTTTTTCTTCTGATCCATATATATTTAGCAGTTCATTCTCAAGCAATCGACCTCCTAGAACAAGACCGTTCACAATATGTGTAAAATATGTCTGGTCAGAATAGTCTTGATGTTTTGATCCGCCTTTGGCAATAGCTAATGGGAATTTATGTAATATGTAAGCCAATGGTCCAATTGGTATTTTTTCAGTCGTGTTTCTGGGTTTTATATCAAATAATTCTCTAAATGTTATGAAAAACGGCTTTGTTGTAAAAAGAGCATCGATTCGAAAATCCATAACTACCTCGCTTCGTCTATGAATCCGAACCCAAGAGCGGTTTTGCTTCCCAAGCCTTCTGTCAGCAGCATTTCGATTATATCTTCCGGTGCGTCAATGAAAAATCTCATTACAGTGCACGGTAATTTATTTAGCTTTACAACCTTCAATTTCTTCTCATAATTGATTATATTGAACAACCGTATTTCTGGGCAGGGTTTTTGATAATAATGAACATATTTTTTTTGTATCCATTCAAGCACAGCTTCATTGAAACCCGGATCATCCGGTCTTATAAACCTTTTATTTTTCTTAATGAGCGCTGGACTTTTCGTAAGTAGTTCGCATGGTGGTGGAGGAATATTAATATTGACTATACTTGCCTGAATCAAGGGCAAAATGCTATTATTAACATTCAAATGCCTTTGTTTTTGTATTGCAACTTGAATTGCTGCAAGAAGGTTGTGATCTCTTGATGCTACAATAAGCACATACCTTTCAGCCCCTATTCCTTGGTCATAAACACGTTTGCCACTTGGCAATAAATTTGATATTACATACCCCTTGTGGTTTGTTTTGTTATGTATTGTCTCAGCGTATTCAGGGGATTGGGTCGCCAGTAATCTGTACAAAGATGATCCGACCATATAATTATGATCAAATGGGATCATCTTTTCCTTTGGTGGAGAGAAAGTTAATATTAATTTCATTGTGATTTTCAAGATTGGTTTAATTATTTAAATAGTTTACTGCTTTCATATAACTATTGCAAATTATATGCAATATTGCAAAGTTTTATCAAAATACTATTTATAGCATAAAAAACAACTATTAGCATAAATATGGTTGATAACACAACAGAAAAAATAAATATTCAAATACCTTATGCAGTGGCGATTGCTGGTTTCAATCCTGAACTTGTGATAAGACCACTTTATGGTGGATTTCAGGGAACGAAAAAACTTGTATTATTGCGCACTGTCCATGAGAAGTCCTTGGAAACAGTTTTTGCAGTGAATCGGACTTGTGAAGCTATCGGGATAAAAACTCAAGAAATTATTATAAATGATGTTTTTGATTTCTTTGAGATTTATGCTACAATTGAAAAGTTGATATCTGAAAATGGGATACCTATATGGCTAAATGTAACCTCTGGCCCAGGTATTGCAATTGCTGCAATGGCTTTGATTAGTGTTGAGAAAAGTATACCACTTGTCGCTTATGATAAAGAGCTGGATCGAATAGTGACTATTAAGACTGAGGAACTTGCACAATACTATCATATCAAGAAACGATATGAAAAAACTTTGACTAAATTACTTGACAAAGAAGAGTGGACGCTTGAAGAATTAGCAGATGCATTAAATAAGTCTGTTTCAAGTATTTCGAGACAGGTTACTCAGCTTAAAAACGCTAAACTTATTAAAAATGTTAAAGGTAGTGGTGGGCCAAATTCTCCTTATAATTTCACACTAACTTCAAGAGCGTATGGATTATTAGGTGTTACACAAAAATAAAATAGCAATAGATTTTCAGAAAGCGTAATAATAAATCCGCGTTCATCTGCGTTCATCTGCGGTTTCATTTTCTTATATCCCATAACAACCATATTAATATTTAGTTCATACTTTTGGCTGAATATCATAAAATTAAATAAGTTTTTTTTCAGTAACCACTTTAGATAAGTAACCAGACTTTTTTATTGAAATTTAGATAACTTCATTACCTTATACTCAAAATATATCAATGATGCCTGGAAAAAAGGTTACAAAAGTACTACTGTTCCTGAAAAACATGGTATATGAGAGTACAAGTCCTATGGAAATCCTCAGGTTTGCGAAATATTATCGTAAAAAGGGACTGGATGTAGTTCTGGTTCTCTGGGGTCCGATGGGTGTAATTCTTGGAAAAAAAGGCAAAACCGGAACTCCTCCCTATGATGAGCGCGTCCGGGAATGCCTGGACATGGGGATAAAGATCAAGTGCTGTGAACTTGCTTCATCGATGATAGGTTTTAATAAGGACGAACTTATTGAGGGGATAAAAATGATCCATTCATTTGAAGTGGCAGACCTGATGCTTGAATATTGCGAAGAGGGACAGCTTGTAATAAATCTTTAAGCAAGTCTTTTTATTAAATAAAATCAATTAGCGCCACTATGGACAGAGAACTCCTTGAAAAAGTTAAAAGACGTGAGGTTAGTTTTCATGAAATTGATAAAACACTTGATGCAAATGCTTCGATCGATTTAAGGCGAACTGCTGTTTCTGAACTGACCGGAACACAGTTAAATCACATTTCCAATTATTCGATGGATGTTGAAAATGTCACGAAGCGCAATATAGAGAACATGATAGGAGCAATTCAGGTTCCCCTGGGGGTAGCCGGGCCGCTGAGAGTCAATGGTGAATATGCAAAAGGCGATTATTACATTCCCCTTGCAACGACAGAAGGCGCACTTGTTGCAAGCGCAGACAGAGGTAGCTTTGCGATTACGGCCTCGGGTGGTGCAAATGTGAGGATATTCAAGGACGAGATGACAAGAGCCCCGGTTTTTCGGACAAAAGATGTAATAGGCGCAAAAAACCTTGCGGATTGGGTCAATGAAAATTTCGGGAGACTGAAACAAAAAGCGCAGGAGACTACACGTTTCGGGGAACTGCTTTCCATAAATGCGTTTACAGCAGGAAGAAATGTATTTTTACGATTTTCCTATGACACCAAGGATGCCATGGGAATGAATATGGTAACTATTGCCACGGATGCGGCTGTCGACCTCATATTATCAGAAAATGATGCCCAGCTTGTTGCTTTATCAGGTAATATGTGTTCAGACAAGAAACCTGCCGCCATAAATGCAATTCTCGGGAGGGGAAAAACTGTTTCTGCGGATGTTTTTATCGCAAATGTAGTGATATCTGAAAAACTAAAAACAACCCCGGAAAAAATGGCAGAGGTAAATTACAGGAAAAATTTGCTGGGGTCAGCCCTCGCAGGTTCGATCGGCTATAATGCCCATGCTGCAAATATCGCGGCAGCCATGTTCATTGCATGCGGCCAGGATGCGGCGCATGTTGTGGAAGCGAGTAATGCTATCACTACAATGGAACTTACAGATGATGGATTATATTGCTCTGTTACACTCCCGTCCCTCAATGTCGGAACAGTGGGCGGCGGGACGAGGATAGCCGCGCAACAGGAATGCCTGAATATGCTGGGTGTGGCAGGAGCGGGAGAGCCGCCAGGTACGAATTCCAGGAAATTAGCCGAAATAATTGCTTCCGCAGTTCTTGCAGGTGAGATATCACTCGTTGGCGCACTTGCAGCCAGGCATCTTGCCAGGGCGCATGCTGCGCTCGGGAGATAAACATAAAGAGTTTAAGCTTAAACTCTTATGATTCGATGACATTGATAAAAAATAAAAAAGAAGGTATAAAAGTTGCTCTACTCTATTTTAAATTTTAATATAATTTTCTTAAGCAGGATGATTAAAATGGACAGGTTGATTTGTGTGGGAGTGTTATGGAAAAAAGTTATTCAACCTGCCCTCAGTATATTGTATGATTATCATCATACTTATATCTTACGATTGAGTTCTTATTATAGTTAACCGCTAAACTTATAGTGAACAAATATATACTATACGTTATATATACATCTTCATGGTAAATGAATGGAGAATAATACAAAGAAGAGGACAGCTTAGGATTTATCAGAAAGATGAAAG